>NZ_JAQFUL010000009.1:0-103576 GCF_027716265.1 Bacillus cereus group sp. Bc031 | reverse complement strand
GCTAGGAAACTAGCACGTACGGTGTGAGGTGGGGGAAAAGGTGGAGATTACATCAAAGCCTTACCTATCATCATAAAGATAGATGGTTGTTTGAAGGACTAGACATTCAATTAATTGAAGGAAATGTAGAGCAATTACCTTGTTTACATGATTTATTTGAGTTCGTACTCGGAGAATCGATACTCGCTTTTACAGAAAAAGAAAAGGTTATTTCAGAGTGCTATCGTGTATTACAGAAAGACGGTAAGCTTGTTGTCATTGAAATGATTATTGATAGGCACATTGATAAGGGAGAGGAAGAAAAAATCGCTCAATTATACGGGATGAAAGAACTATTAACAGAGAGCGAGTGGGTACAATTATTTCAGAAAGCAAACTTTAAGCGGGTTACAATTGCTGGCGGTGGTACAATTGCAGAAACGATTTCTGGCTATATAGAAGAGCCGGAATGGAATGTATCACAATTTATTCCGAATGAGTTATATGAGGCATGGGTGCAACATGAAAATGTACGACTTATGTACCAACATATTTTAGGTCATCGTATTTTTATATGTGAAAAATAAAGAAAAAGAGTTGGCTAAAGATAGTCAACTCTTTACTTATGTTAAATGAAAAATAATGCAGCTAATGTAATTCCGAAGATGAAACCAAATCCGAGTTCAACACCCCAGCCACAACCGCCGCCACCCCAGCCGCCGCAACTACCACAACCACGACCACCACATCCACAGCTGCTGAATCCACCACCACAACCAAATCCGCAACTATCACATCTGCTAAGGCCGCCACAAAGGTCGCAACCACCGTTTGCATATGCATCATAGTATCCGAATCCTGAATCAAAAGATGAGTGCTGTTGCACTGGTTCAATCCATACAGAGTCTTTTGTCACATCAATTATTTTGCCTAAATGGATGCGCCCCTCACGATCTTCAATTCGAACGACTTTACCGAAATAACGTCGGCATGTATCATAACATTTTTGTCTATGCATGTTTCTTCTCCTTCCCATTACAGTAATACGATATGTAAAGGGGACAAGTGCGGCTTGTACGAATGCCCTAACTATCATAATTGTTATAGGAAAGGGGAAATATAGGAAGAGGATATATAAGGAGGAAAAGGCATGAAATCTACAGATCAGTTTCAGACATACGAAGTACCGTGGGAAGAATTTATTAAAGCGTTGCGAGAGGAAATGAAGAAGCAAGTAGGGGCAGATATTATTGATACAGTCGTTTGCAATTTAGAAGATGGTTTTGAGGTGTATACATATGTGCAGGGGGACTTGGATTTTGAGTATAAGGAAACGCTGGAAAGGAAATACGGGAGCGATGCAAAAACTCCTAACGTGTTAACAATTATGTTATTAGCTAGCATTTATCGTACAAGTGAAGAGAATATACGCTTGCATGCGGATCATAAAGATAATCCGATTGTTGAAGTGTATGTGAAGAAATGAAACACGCTGTGAAGGCGTGTTTTTTATTTGTCCCGCATTAACGGACAGTAAATTCCCCATCTCAAAATTCAGCGGAAGCAAAGAAGGGAGGCAGGGGATCAATTGGCCGTAAAAGCCCGATTGGTTCAACTAATAATAAGCGGGGGGTGAACCCCCCACTTATTAAAGTTTCACTTTTTATGATAAAATGTTAGAAAATTAAGAAAGATGGTGATGGTTTGAAAATTAAACATCTTAATTTAACAGTTGCAGATGTAGTAGCTGCGAGAGAGTTTTTAGAAAAGTATTTTGGCTTAACTTGTAGCGGAACAAGGGGAAATGGCTTTGCGGTTATGCGTGATAATGATGGGTTTATATTAACGTTAATGAAAGGGAAAGACGTACATTATCCAAAAACATTTCATGTAGGATTTCCACAAAAAAGTGAAGAACAAGTAGATAAGATAAATCAAAGATTGAAGGAAGATGGATTTTTGGTTGAGGCTCCTAAACGTGCACATGCGTATACGTTTTACGTTGAAGCACCTGGTGGATTTACAATAGAAGTAATGTGTTAAGTCAAAAATCAAACTTTTTGTTATGTGTTTTTAAAATAAAAAGTAGGAAAAGTCTGTTTTAAGTGTAAAGCTTAAACAGGCTTTTTTACTTACATTACCGGATAGAAAACGCTAGAAGGAATCATATTCCGTTTTTATAACTGTTTACATAATAAAGTTATGCTGCGTTCGTTGTCCTAAAATACAAGTCATATATCTTGTATCCTCTCATAAATTTAAACATAGGAATTTGTCTACAAAGGTGGCGAAGCCTCATCATGAAAATTCGAATTTGTGCCACATTCATGTTGTTTCTATTTATATGGTTACATCCTTTTTGGACTTTTGCAAAAGGAGAGGAGGCAAAGGAAAGGGTCGTTTCACTTGTATATGATGATTCGGGCAGCATGAGAAATAACGATCGCTGGAAATATGCCAATTATGCTTTGCAAAGTTTAGTTGCGCTATTAGATGAAAAAGATACATTTTCTTACGTTCCAATGAGCAAGCCGAATGATCCATTAAACATTTCGTTAACGAAGGATAAGAGACAAACGGAAATTGAGGGAATTGGAGCATGGAAAACGTATTTAAATACTCCGTTTAGCGCAGTAGAAACGGCGATGCAATCTATAAAAAAGGAAGCAGATATAGATGGAAAACGTGAATTTTGGCTTATTGTCTTAACTGACGGGGCATTTAATGATTTAGAGAAAGATAAGGTTGGCGGAAAAGAACAAATTACACAGAAGTTAGCACAGTTTAAGAAAGAAATGGATGCAAAAAAGATATCGTTACATCCAATTTTAATTACGATGGAAGAGGATTTAGGACAGCAAGAAAAGGCACAACTAAATACGTTTAAAGAAATATGGAAAAAAGAGATAAATGGAGTTACGATGCCATCTAGTGGAGAGGATGGTATTGTAAAAAGCGTCAATCAAGTGGCGGCATTAGTGGCAAATCGTGATCCGTTCTCCTCTGTGGAATCGATTGTAAAAACGAAAGTGGTAGGAAAGAAAGTAGAGATTACAACACCATTTCCGTTAAAGCGTATGACGCTTGTGCGACAATCGCCTTCTTTGTCTAATTATCAGGTCACACAAATTTCTAAACCATTACAATTACAATCTTCTTTTTCCATACATGCACCAGGTGAAGCGAAATTGTTCGGAAATATAGTTCATATCAGTACGGAAAATGAAGAAGTTATTAAACCAGGAACGTATACGATAGAAGTGGATCGAGATATTGAGAAAGAAGGGTTACAAGTACTAGTCGAACCGGCGCTTAATTATACTGTTTCTACTTATGACAAAGAAGATAAGGATAGAAAAAATGTTGAGGAAATGTATGAAGGTGTGACAGCTGTTATTGAAGCAAAGCCTACTGAGTTGCCCGTTCAGTCTTCTTACTTCCAGGCAGAAGTAGAAATAGATGGAAAGCAATATGCGATGAAGTGGGACGATAAAAGACATGTATTTTATTACGAAACGAAGCTTACTAAAGGATTAGTACGTGGGAAAGTTCATATGAACATAAAGGGGTTTTACAGACAAACGAAAGAATTTAAAATCGAAACAACGAAAAAGCCTAAATTATCACTTCAAACTGTCACGAAAGATTATGAAGAAAAAGTAACAAATTTAGAGAATAGTAAACCATTTATTATACAACCACAGTTAGATGATAAGCCGATGACAGAAGAGGCTGTAAAAAAACTATTAAAATCTACTGGTGTCACATCTAAACAATCAATCAACTATGAAATAAAACAGCATGGTAATCAAATTTACATTTATCCTCGACCGCATTACTCCGACACGTTCAATTTTACAGATACCGGCACCGTAGAAGCTACCATCGTAGTGCAGGATTCAAAGTTACAAGAAGTAAAGAAAAACATAAAACTCCACATTCAAGATGCACCGTTTTATGAAAAGTATGCGCTTATTTTTAAGTTTGTTATTCCTATCACTTTATTACTGTTAATAGTAGGAATAATCGTTTTAGGATGGATTGTCCGTCCAAGATTTCACCGTAAAGCATTATTGTATTACGAATGGGATCAAGAGGTAGCGAAAGATTGGTTATATCAATCTGAGCCAGAGTTACTCAAAAATAAATGGTGGAAACATTATTTTGGTATTCCGTATAGAGCAGAAAGAAAGACTGTGCAATCCGTTACGTTTATAGCAAAGAAAGGATCGAAATCGATATTTGTAGCGAAAGAGTCACAAGTAGTAGGAATGATTATTGATGGGATGTTTATAACAGAGGATGAGGTTGGAATGGAACATAAGACACTATATCCAAATGAACTTTTAGTAATTGATAGAGGATATGG
Source organism: Bacillus cereus group sp. Bc031 (assembly GCF_027716265.1). Taxonomy (NCBI): domain Bacteria; kingdom Bacillati; phylum Bacillota; class Bacilli; order Caryophanales; family Bacillaceae; genus Bacillus; species Bacillus cereus group sp. Bc031. The sequence continues at coordinate 99,228 of NZ_JAQFUL010000009.1, read as the reverse complement.
TAAGGAGATTTACAAATACGAGTGTGAATAGTAGATGGGGAAAAGAGGAGAGTATTATTTTTCCCTCCTTTTTTCAAACAAGCAAGAATAGGAAGGTGGTTCACATGACGTTACAAGTTCCAACAATATTAATTGGTTTAGGTGGAATCGGTAGTACTGTGACACATCAAATATATGAAAGACTACCTGAGGAGCACTGGAAAAAAGTAGCAATGCACGTATTTGATACAGATGTGAATACATTGAGTAAATTTGATCATATTCGAAAGTTTAAGACGCAAACGAGCTCTAGTAAAACACCTAGGGAGTATATTGCGGGAGATCCGACGATTCCAGAGTGGTTTCCGATGGATCCAACTATACTTGATAAACCATTAACAGAAGGAGCAGGACAGTTACGCGTCATTTCCCGTTTAGCGTTACGTGCTGCGATGAAAGAAGATAAATTAACGTCCTTTTGGCAAGAAATCGAGAAGATTTTTCCAGTTACAAGCGATCAAACGGAATATGGAGTACGTGTCATTATCGTAACATCACTAGCGGGCGGAACAGGTTCAGGAATGTTTCTACAAATTGCATTATATTTACGTGAAATGCTTCGAAAAAAACTGCAACATCACAACATTTTAATACGTGGTGCGTTTCTAATGCCGGATGTGTTAGTGAAGACGAGAACAGTTAGTGCGAAAGAGTTTGAAACGGTGCAAGCAAACGGCTATGCCTCGTTAAAAGAATTGCATGCCATTACGCTCGGTTCTACAGGAGAACTATCCAAACGCGGTGGGGTTACGATTGAATTAGAGTATCGACCGGATCAAGTAGATGAGGATGGGAGAACAAATCACACGATTAAACAACACCATTTACCGTACAATTATTGTTTTTTATACGATTACGAAAATTTACATGGACACCATCTGCATAATTTATCAGATTATATGGAGCAAATGGCAAATACGATTTATTTACAATTATTTAGTCCGATGTCTGCAAATCACTTTGCACAGGAAGATAATCAAATTCAGCAATTGGCAGAATCAAGCGGGAAAGGGCGATATTGCGGGGCTGGAACGGCAAAAATTATTTATCCATATGAGCATGTGTTAAAATATTGTGCTTTAAAATGGGCCGTGCAAGGCTTAGACGAATCGTGGCTTCATTTAGATCAATTGTTTCAAGAAAAGAAACAAAGATACGATCAAGATGTAAAACGTGGTATGCAGCGTGAAAAGCCAGAGCGTGGGAAAAGTTATTTAGAAGACTTAGAACATCTTGCTACTCGTCCAGAACAGGCTCATATTTTTTATAGACAAATGTATAATGAAACGCGTGAAGGAGCAGAGGGTGGTAAGGTCGGTGTTGCGAAATCTAAACTGTTTTTAGAAGCTGTAGAAAGCTATGTACAGCGTACAGTGCAAAAAGACGAGGAATTAAATCGTCTGCAGCATGAGTGTAAAATTTCGGCTGCGAAACTGAAAATGACGGAACAAATGAAAGGTGAAGTAGCAAGGGTGGATCATGCGGTTCGTTTATATGCGTATGCGATTCCGAGCCGCGTACATGAACATGTAACGACGCTTTTATATGACATGATTGAATCAGACCGTTTTTCACCAAGTGGTTCTGAAGGACAGTCATATCAACTAAATACATGGTTTTTAAAGAAAACGGATTCTGTTCATCCAGTAGCAGCTCGTTTTATGTTGTATGAAATTCGAAAGCAGTTAGTAGAGAAAATGAATCGTTTACATGAAAATAATGAACAAAAGCGTAATTTAATTCAAAACTACGATAAGAAATTTAATGTGAGTAACATTGATGGAACGGTAACAGCTGTACGCCGAGTAGAAATTGCGCAACAACAAGGTTGGTTTGGAAAAATGATTAATAACCAGCAGCGTTTATTTAAAAAGGAATTTGAAGATATTGTAACGCAGTATGTACACAAATTAAACGAATACCGTAAAGAAATGCTATTAGAACTCGTGTATCAATCGTTATATCAAGCGGTTAATAAAATGATTCAATATTGGGAAAGATTTTTTGATAATTTACATGAAACACGTGAAAATTTATTGTTTGAAATTCAAAAACGAAGCAAGGAATTTGAAGGGAAAACAAACCCAACGAATGTATACGTATTAGCTGAAGAGAAGTTACAAGAAAAGATATGGCAAGATATGCAACAACATTTAAATTTAGGTGTATTACCGAAAGATATATGTGCAGAAATTTATATGAGCTTATACGGGGAATATTGCCGGGATGCGAAAACAGAAGAGATTCAATCGAAAAAGGTAGAAGACTTTTATCGTGAACACATACTAAGCTATTGTTACGATGAATTACAAATACGTTATCGAGATAAATTAGAGCTGAACATCGTTGAAGCATTAAGAAAAGAAGCGGATTATAAGAAGCGTGATCGTGATGAATATGTTCGTGAAAAAATTGAAGACTTGTTCCATTTAGCAAGTCCATTCGTACCGAAAGTTTCACATCATAGGGAATTACAATATTGGGGTATACATCCATCTTTAAAGAAAGAACTGCAAGAAGAATTAATGCAAGAAATGTTTAAAGAAAAAGATACAGTAAATGAAGCTTTTTCACCATTTGAGGTCATTTGTTATCGTGCGCATTACGGTTTATCATTGCAAGACTTTCCTAAGCTTTCGTCTGGACATATTGCAAATGGATTTATGAATGATAAAGGTGATTATTTTCAGTCTTACTATCGCCGTGTAAACAAGTTGAATAGTAAAAAATCTAGTTTAACGCCGCATTTAGATAAGTATTGGCACTTACCAGCCTTCATGCCAGACTTAAATGCAACGCAAACGAAATTAGATTACGATAAATGTAATCGCGCTCTTCTATACGCGTATATATATCGCTGGATTAGTTTAGTTGCTGTTGATGGTCAATTCGTGTATCAATATAACGGCGTTGGACGTAGTTTCTTAATTCAGTCGATGGGGAAAAATATTTCAAGCGAAAGTTACAAATTGCATAGAGCGTTACTTCATAATCCGTTCATTTATGAAAACATCTTATCCAGATTTGAAGAAGAACAAGAAAAGGCGATGATACAAGGTGGACATTTATATACACATCCATTTGTATTAGGTGCTCAAGATATTAGATGGCTACGTAAAGAGCATGTCCATAATATTTTAGATATGATTTTAATGTATGACCGTGAAGCGAAATATGATCCAACGTTAGAAGAAACTTCTGATGAATTATTAAGGTTATTTCTTGATGAAATTGAGTTATATTTCCAAAACTATTACGGTACAGGTGCCGATATGGTTGCCAAGAAAGAGAAAGAAATGTTTATTAAACAATTGTGGGATCGTTCATACGCGAAAGGATACGTAGATCCAAATAGTGCTCCTTATAAAAAGTGGCAAAATTTATTAAGCGTTCATGATGAAGAGGAAACGCCAAAAACGAATGTATAATGAATGAATAGGGAATCCTTAAAAGTGGCAATACAACTTTAGAAAAGAGGGATTCCGATGCCGTTTTTAGGAAGTATATATCAAATATTTGGATTGTATCCAGAAATTTATTATGGGATGATTTCAGCTGAAATTGCGGAGCAGCAAAGATTGGAACAAGCGGAAAGTGAAGAACAAGAAACAGAAGTGTAACTGTATAAGAAGCTTCAAAATAAAAATGATAACACGCTACTTACTCTTTAAACGTATAAGAGCAAGTAGCGTGTTTTTTGCTATTTAATAATCCCATTTTCTAAAATTTTAATCGTAGGTGCTACTTTCACGTTAGCTTTTGAAAAGACACTCGGCCAATCGTCTTCAACTTTTTCCCATTCTTCATATTGAAACGCTCTCGCATAATCACCAAATCCGAATGGATCAAGCTGCTGTTTTTGAATGTTGTGGATTAAATCGTTCAAATCTTTGTTTAGTTGTTTTGTAATAAGAGAAGTTAATTTCTTTCTATCTTTGTCTATATCCATATTGAATGTAAGTTCAGATACAGCAATTTTTAAATCCATTTTAACATTAAATTTGAAGTGGTTATCGCTATAGTCTGTATGGATATCACGATTCATGCTATGAACATTTATTGTTACGAAATCGCCGCCATCGGTATCTTTTAAATCACTATTACTTTCGACTGAAGTAGAAGGGATTTTCAATGTAAGCGAAACCGGTGTATTCGCTTTCTTTTGTAACAAAAGAAGAAGGGCGCTTTCATAACGATTTAATGACATTTTATAAATTCCGCGAGAAGTTAATAGCGCAGAACCGGTAACGATAACATCTTTTTTACCTTTTTTTATTTCTGAAATAGCAGGTGTTATACCCTTATTAAAAGTTTGCCTATGAAATTCATGGAATGTCGTAAAAACGGTCCGATTGTACAGTTTGTTCGTATTAATTAAATCTGTTAAATACTCGGGAAGGGCAGGCTTATCTTTAAAGTTATTATATATAACTGAAGAAATTGGACCGTCTACTGCAACCATACGCATGTTTCCGGTATTTTTAGGATCACGATACCAAACATCAAGGTAAGGCATAGCCCCTTCTTGTTTTAAAAAATTTGTGCTAAATAAAATGAGCTGTAACTTTTCTGTAGATACTAAACCGCCACTTGAACTATTAAACGTTGCTTTTGCTTCTCGAGGTGTACTTACTTTCGCTTCATGTGTTTCGTACTTTTTTTCTACGTCTTCATTAAAAATAGGGTTTACGTGGTACACAATTAATTTTCCTTTTGCTTTTGCGTCAAAGCCGTAAATTAATGAAATTGATTGTTTTTCTAAGTCTAGCCGATCTCCACAGCCTGTTAAAAAGGTTATGAGAAAGTAAAGTATAGTGAAATGAATAAAGCGTCTCATTTAAATTTTTCTCCTTTTCCAATGCTGATAAAGTGTCATGTATAAGAGAAATACGACTGGAAACAGAAAAACGATAAAATAACTGGCAGTTCCCCAAAAGTCTCGCAAAGCACTTATTTGGTAAGAGGAAGGGATATAAAAGAATAAGACAACAATACACCCGAATAATAAAAACCAAATAGGTAAGGAACTCCCTTTTTTGTTAAGTAATTGATTGATTCCATCTGAAGCGGTAAATATGTAAGGAATGCAAGAATCAAAAATAATGAAGAGATAAAAAGATAAAAAAATAATTTCAAACCGTTCCAGAAATGAAAAGTGAAATGGTGTAACAAGAGAAAGGGTGGGCCATAAAAACTTTGTTATACCATCTGGACTAAAATAAACGAAAGAAACGAACGTGACTTGAAGATAGAGAAATAGTGTAATTAAATTTGCGATAACAATCCCTTTTTTGGCAGAGGATTTGTTATTCAAATAAGGATAAAGGATAAATGCAAACTCAAATCCAAGAAATGCAATAATAGTTGATTTTACGGTGTTTAAAACTGGTATCCAGCCCTCTTTAAGAAGAGGGAGAAGGTATATCCAATGCCCATCTTTAAGAGGGATAAACAATAGCAAAGGCATCCACAGTGTGAAAAACACAGTGAAAACAGCGTAACGACTTATAATAAGAACGCCTTTACATGCGAGCATAAGCATGGGAATAGATAGTAAAATCATAATTAAAAACATTGGAGTTCTAGGTAAAATCCAAATGTGAATAACGTATAAGAGGGAAAAAATTAAGGAAATAGCTGCAAGGACAGCATATAAAATCCAAAAAATCATTCCTGCTCTTCCTAGCCACTTCCCAAGATAACGAGTCAGCACATCAAGTAAAGTATACCCAGGATGCTTTTCCATAATTTTTACAATACATAGACTGACTAAAGTAGTGATAGCGCATCCAATAATAATAGAAATCCATCCATCTGTATTCGCCCCTTGTACAACTTCACGAGGAAGTGTAAGGACACCGAATCCTACTTGAACACCACTAATCGTTAAAATGTATTGAAATAAACTAATCTCCCTCTTTGCACGCTTTGTCACTTCTCTTCCTCCGTTCCTTCTATATCGCGTTGTCGATTCTCTTGTTTTAAGTTAAGGGATAGTGGACGCTTCTTCATTATTTTCCATGGTAAACGTATAAGAATATCTTTTAAATCCGAAGCAAATAACGGAGAAAAAGGACTACCATAAGGAACACCGAGAGATTCCATAGAAAGTATATGAATAATAATGATTACCATCCCAACCATAATGCCAATGACACCAAATAAAGAGGCAATTATCATCATTGGGAAGCGAAGAAGTCGAATTCCTGCAGACATTTCTAGATTAGGGATGATGAAAGAAGCGACTGCAGTAATAGATACGACGATAACCATGACATTACTTACTATTCCTGCTTGAACTGCAGCTTGTCCGATGACAATCCCTCCTACGACGCCAATGGTTTGTCCAACGGGACCCGGAAGCCGAACTGCAGCTTCGCGGAGCATTTCAAGTACTAATTCCATCAAAAGTGCTTCTAATATAGGAGGAAAAGGAATTTTAGCTCGAGATTCTCCAATCGTTAACAATAATTTAAGTAGAATCACTTCATAATGAAAGGAAATCATAGCAATATAAAGAGCAGGAGCAAAAATTGCAATAAATAATCCAGTGAAACGAAGTAATCGTATAAAAGATGGAATCATTGGCCTGAAGCTGTAATCATCTATCGTCTGAAAAAAAGCTGAAAAAGTCATTGGTCCAATTAATACGCCTGGTGAACGATCTACAACAACAGCAATTCGCCCATCTAGAATATGATGTGCTGTTGTGTCAGGGCGTTCAGTTATTGATAATTGCGGAAAGAGAGTAAAGGAATTATCTTCAACAAACCCCTCTAATTCACCAGTAGTAAGAATCGCATCCACTTTTACTGATTCGATACGGGATGCCATTTCTTTTACGACATCTTCGTCCGCAACATCTGCTAGATAAAGCAAAAAAACCTTTGAAGTAGCTCGTTCACCAACAGTGAATTCCTTCACTTTCAATTCGCGATTTGGAATATATCGACGAATAAGTGCAAGGCTGTCGCTCGCTACTTCATTAAATCCTTCGTGTGAGCTTTTTATGGAGCTCTCTGTTGTAGGCTCTTCAATGCTCCTTTTTGGTGCCGCTTGCGTATCAAGCTCTAAAGCGGATAATTGCCCGTTTATAAATAAAATACTTTTGCCGTGTAAAAGAGATTGTTCAATGTCTGTCCACTGCTCAATCTTTTTAATATTTCCGATAGAAACAGAGGCTTCCCAAAAATCGTCTTCATTCCACTCTTTAAATAAGAGAGGACGAAGGATGTTTACGTTAATAACAGTTTTGTCTACAAGTCCTTCCATATATATAAGTGCAGCTTCCTGTCCGTTTTTTAATGGAAAATTGCGTGTTATTAATTCTGGAATACCGCTAAACAGTTTGGACAAGTGCTTTAAATTAAGGGAAAGGGAAGAAGAAATAGATATATTTAATGTGTGATCAGCTTGCTCTTGGTTAGAAAAAGATTTTTCACCACGAATCCATTTATTAAAAGACCCCATTTGTTTGCTTACTCCTTGTTATGTTTTATCCCGATTGGTGAGGGCTGATTAAAGTTTCACTTTATATGGGTTATTATGGATAGTTCCATACGGACATATGCGTAGTTTAAATTTTATATTGTATATTTTTAACTTTAACGCTATAATTATAGTGTTAAAGATGGAATCGTGATATGACCTGTTATGACTCTATCGTTTTATTTATGAATAAATGGATTGGTATTTTAGCAAGATGTGCTAATAAACTACTCCACCATGATAATAACGTGCCGAAATGTGGTGCGTATATTTTCGTGGTGGAGTTTTTTTATTCTCAAAAAGGGGGAAAGACCATGAATAACAACATGGTTCATATTACAATGGACGGAAAAAAGTATACAGCGGAGCCCGGTTCAACGATATTGGGTGTTATAAATGAGAACGGGATTGAACATCCGCAAATTTGTTACGTGCCAGAAGTAGATCCTATTCAAACATGTGACACTTGTATTGTAGAAGTTGACGGAAAGTTAATGCGCTCTTGTTCGACAGTAGCGACAGAAGGTATGAACATTGAACGTAATTCTACTCGTGCGAAAGAAGCACAAACAGAGGCGATGGATCGGTTACTAGAAAATCATTTATTATACTGTACAGTATGTGACAACAACAATGGGAACTGTAAACTGCATAATACGGCAGAATTAATGGAAATTGAACATCAAAAATATCCTTATGAACCGAAAGTAGATGTAAGTGAAGTTGATATGACGCATCCGTTTTATCGTTATGACCCGAATCAATGTATTGCATGTGGTCAATGTGTAGAGGTGTGTCAAAACTTACAAGTAAATGAAACATTATCGATAGACTGGGAAGCGGAACGCCCACGAGTGATTTGGGATGAAGGAGTAAATATTAATGATTCTTCATGCGTTAGTTGTGGTCAATGTGTAACCATTTGTCCTTGTAACGCTTTAATGGAGAAAACGATGCTCGGTGAAGCTGGATTTATGACGGGACTAAAGCCAGATATTCTTGAACCGATGGTAGATTTAATTAAAGAAGTAGAGCCTGGATATAGCGGTATTTTTGCGGTATCAGAAGTGGAAGCGGCCATGCGTGATACTCGTACGAAGAAAACGAAAACAGTATGTACATTTTGTGGTGTAGGTTGTTCATTTGAAGTGTGGACGAAAGGGCGTAAAATTCTTAAAGTACAACCTTCTTCTGATGCGCCAGTTAACGCAATTTCTACTTGTGTAAAAGGAAAATTTGGTTGGGATTTCGTAAATTCTAAAGAACGAATTACGAAACCTTTAATTCGTAAAAATGGAACGTTTGTTGAATCAACATGGGAAGAAGCGTTGAATGTAGTTGCAAGTAAATTAGGATCGATTAAAGAAGAGTACGGTAAAGATGCTATCGGTTTTATTTCTTCATCTAAAATTACGAATGAAGATAATTATGTGATTCAAAAATTAGCTCGACAAGTATTTGAAACGAATAATATTGATAACTGCTCACGTTATTGTCAATCACCAGCGACAGACGGATTATTCCGTACAATTGGTATGGGCGGAGATGCTGGAACGATTAAAGATATTGCACAATCTGGTCTTGTTATTATTGTAGGTTGTAATCCGACAGAAGGTCATCCTGTTTTAGCTACACGTATTAAACGTGCACATAAATTACACGGACAAAAATTAATTGTGGCTGATCTTCGTAAAACAGAAATGGCAGAGCGTTCAGATGTCTTTATTAGTCCAAAACAAGGAACAGATCAAGTATGGTTAATGGCTGTTACGAAATATATGATTGATCAAGGCTGGCACGATCAACGATTTATTGATGAGAATGTAAATTTCTTTGAAGATTTCAAAGAGAGCCTTACAGCATATACACTTGAATATGCAGAAGAAATGACTGGTATTTCAAAAGAAACACTGATTCAAATGGCTGAAATGATTCGTGATGCAGATGGTACATGTATCCTTTGGGGAATGGGGGTAACGCAAAATACAGGTGGATCTGATACTTCCGCTGCAATTTCAAACTTACTACTTGCAACAGGTAATTATCGTCGTCCAGGCGCTGGTGCATATCCGCTTCGAGGTCATAATAACGTACAAGGTGCTTGTGATATGGGTACTTTACCAGGATGGCTTCCTGGATATCAACACGTTACGAACGATATGGAACGTGCGAAATTTGAAATGGCTTATGGAGTGAAAATTAATAGCGAACCAGGTCTGAATAATATTGAAATGCTTCACGCGATTGACGAAGGGAAAATGAAAGCTATGTATCTTGTCGGAGAAGACATGGCTCTTGTAGACTCTAATGCGAATCATGTACATGAAGTATTATCAAGCCTTGATTTCTTCGTTGTGCAAGATGTTTTCTTATCTAAAACGGCTCAATATGCAGATGTTGTATTACCAGCAGCGCCATCTCTTGAAAAAGAAGGTACGTTCACAAATACAGAGCGTCGTGTTCAAAGACTATATCAAGTTCTTCCTACGCTTGGAGATGCGAAGCCAGACTGGTGGATTGTGCAGGAAGTTGCGAATAAATTAGGTGCAAACTGGAGTTATAGTCATCCAAGTGAAATTTTTGCTGAAATGGCAAGTTTATCACCACTATTTTCACAAGCAAACTATGAAGTATTGGAAGGATGGAATAGTTTCCATTGGGGAAGTTTTGATGGAACGAATACACCGCTTCTTTTCCAAGATGGATTTAACTTCCCGGATAAAAAAGCTCGTTTTGCGATTGCTGACTGGGTGCGCCCAGCTGAATTCCCAGCTGAGTTCGACCTTCATATTAACAATGGTCGTATGCTTGAGCACTTCCATGAAGGGAATATGACAAATAAATCAACAGGTATTCAAACGAAAGTGCCTGGCGTTTTCGTTGAAGTTTCTCCAGCACTTGCAAAAGAACGTGGAGTAAAAACTGGTTCATTAGTCCGTCTTGTCTCTCCGTTTGGAGCGTTAAAATTACGTGCACTTGTAACAAATCGTGTAAAAGCGAATGAGTTATATTTACCGATGAACTCTACAGATAATGAAACAGCAATTAATTTCTTAACAGGTCCTGCCGTTGATACGCGTACGAACACACCTGCTTATAAACAGACGAAAGTGCGTATGGAAGTGCTGGAAGTTGATGGCGAAAATCCGATGCCAAAAGCGAACCCGCGTAATAAAAAACGTCATCCTCAATCTGGTATTGAGGTACATCGTAAGTGGGCACGTCCAGGGTATGTGCATTTAACGGATAAGTAGGAGGAGAAAAATATGGCTGCACCTATAAAAATGATTCAAAAACAAGAATTAACTGAGGAAGAAATAAAACAGAAAAAATTAGACGATTTAAAAGAGCTTCTAGCTAATAATGAAGACGCTCTAAATCAAATGTTTAATATAGTAGGGGAATTGAATGATATTGGCATGCTAGAAGCAGCAAATTCTATGCTAAAGGCGAAAGAACCAATCGCAAAGATTGTTCTTGGTCAAGTGACTCGTGAGCCCGTTACAAATTTAATTAATAATATGATGGGGGCTGCGGGTGCTTTAACAGAACTTGATCCGGAGCTTACGAAAAAGCTTATAGGTAGCTTATTAGTAGGGCTAGAAAAAGGTAATGAACATCTAGAGAGTAATAAAAAAGTAGGGGTATTCGATCTTATGAAAGTATTGAAAGATCCAGACATTAACCGTGCTATCGGGTTTGGGCTTCATTTCTTAAAAGGTATGGGAAAAGGATTAAAAGAAGAATAAACTTCATGAAGTGAACCCTTTCGCCCAAATGTTTGTACGAAATAGTTTGGGCGGAAGGCTCATTTTGGTAAAATATATAATAAAGTAAAATGAGGTTTTTTGGGAGGTATAATTGTATGTCAAAAAAAGTACATGAATTTAATGATATGATTCGAAAACTTCGAAAGGAACTTTTCGGAAAAGGGCCAGAACGAATTCATACTGTTTTTGCTGAAAATATGGCGATTGCGACTCTTTACGGAAACTTAACACCTACTGAAAAATTCATTTCAAGTACAATGGACGGTGCGGAAATGGTTCATATGGCTAGAACGAAAATGATTCAAGAAGTGTATGCTGCAAATTCCCGTGAACATTTGGAGGAACTTGTTGGAGCGAAATTAGTGAATTTGTTTTCAGATATGAAAGTAGAAGAAGATATTGCAGTTTCGGTATTTGTTTTTGATAAAAATATAACGTGAGAGAAGGATACTGATCGTGAAACCGATACAGGTAGAAAGAGAAATCTTTCGTTATGAACAAGGGGCGTTTAAACATATAGAGGACAGCATTGTAACAGAGTTTCCAGTCACGATTAAAATGAACGGACAGGAGTTTGTTACAATGGTTAGTACTCCAGAATATATAGAAGATATGGTAATAGGCTTCTTAGCATCTGAAGGAATCATTCGGAAGTATGAAGATATTGATGACATATGGGTACAAGAGAAAGAAGGATTTGTACATGTCACGACGGCAAAAGTAAATCCGTATTACGAACAAATGCAAAATAAACGTTATATTACTTCATGCTGTGGTATGAGTAGACAAGGATTTGTTTTTGCGAATGATGCATTAAGTGCAAAGAAAATGAATGGCGTCCATGTACAAGTTACTGCAGAAGACTGTTTTCGATTAATGAAAGAAATGCAGCAATCTGCGGAGACATTTCGTCATACAGGGGGCGTTCATAATGCATCTTTGTGCAATGTGAATGGTATTATTTTAAGTCGAATGGATATCGGAAGGCATAATGCGTTAGATAAAATTTACGGTTATTGTTTAAAAAATAATATTTCTATAAGAGATAAAATTATTGTTTTTAGCGGTCGTATTTCTTCGGAAATATTATTGAAAGTTGCAAAAATTGGTTGTGAAATTATACTGTCAAAATCAGCTCCAACTGAGTTGGCTTTACAGCTAGCTGAAGAATTAGGTATTACTACGATAGGATTTATTCGGAATGAATCCTTAAATGTATATACGCATCCGGAGCGTGTTTTAAATATAAACTAAGTAAAAGCGAGGCAATAAATATGAAATCTGTCACATTAGACAAACTACAACGTCCGTTAAAGGATTTACGTATTTCAGTTACTGATCGCTGTAATTTTCGCTGTCGATATTGTATGCCAGAAGAAATATTTGGTCCTGATTACTCGTTTTTGTCTAATGATAAAATTTTATCTTTTGATGAAATTGAAAGGATAACGCGTATTTTCGTTTCTTTAGGTGTTAGAAAATTACGGATTACAGGCGGAGAACCGTTACTTCGAAGAGGTCTTCCGCAGCTTATCGAGCGCCTGAATAAAATAGATGGTGTGGAGGATATCGGTTTAACAACTAATGGATCGTTACTTAAAAAGTTTGCTCCTGATTTATATAAGGCGGGTTTATCACGTGTGACAGTTAGTTTAGATTCCTTAGAAGAAGAGCGGTTTTTCTATTTGAATGGTAATAGAAGCAAAGTACAAAGGGTTCTGGAAGGAATACAAGCTGCAGCTGAAGTCGGTATGAAAATTAAAATAAACATGGTCGTTCAAAAGGGGAAAAACGAACAGGATATCTTGCAGATGGCGCAATACTTTAAGGAAAATAAACATATTCTTCGTTTTATTGAGTATATGGACGTTGGAAATTATAACGGTTGGGATTTAAAAGAGGTTGTCTCTAAACAAGAAATAGTAGATACGATTCATCAAGTTATGCCATTAGAACGAATAGAAGCGAATTATGCAGGAGAGGTTGCGACTCGCTATCGTTATATTGGAAGTGATGAAGAAATAGGTATTATTTCATCAGTAACAGACTCCTTCTGCTCCTCATGTACGAGAGCTCGTATTTCTGCAGAAGGAAAATTATATACTTGTTTGTTCGCTTCTAAAGGAAATGATTTGAGAGAACTGCTTCGATCAGAATACACTGACGAGGAAATAACAGATGTCGTACGCGATATATGGAACAAACGAGAAGATCGTTATTCAGATGAACGCTTAAGTCATACAAGAAAAAAAAGAGCACCTAAAATTGAAATGTCACATATTGGTGGTTGATATATATAAGTGACAATATGATGAAGTATATACAAAATGGAAGATGTGCAATGGTTGTAGATTTTCTATTTTATAGTAAAAGTGATGGTTGATCTCTCTGTAAAAGATGTGCAGAGAAATTAAGCAGCATTCAAAAACCTTTATTTTGAGGAGGTTTTTTGAAGCTGCTTTTTTATTTGGAGAAAATGGAGGAATTAGTAATGGCATTTCATAAACCGGAACAAATTGCTGAGCTTGTCATTGAGGCCGGTGTTCAAAAAGTAAGTCAGACCTTGCCAGCAATGCTTATTCTCGGTTTTTTAGGAGGAGCGTTTATTTCGCTAGGTTTTTTACTTAACATTCGCGTTTTAGGTAATTTGCCTGAGCGCTGGGGGAGTTTAGTAAATGTTTTAGGAGGAGCGGTTTTTCCTGTTGGACTCATGCTCGTTGTATTAGCGGGAGGAGAATTAATTACCGGAAATATGATGTCACTGTCTATGGCGCTATATGCAAAGAAAATTACATTGGTTAGTGTGCTAAATAACTGGATTTGGATTACTTTCATGAATTTTGTAGGAGCTATTTTCGTAGCGTATTGTTTCGGTCATCTTGGCGGATTAACAGAGGGGGATTATTTAAATAAAACGGTAGCGATAGCAGAAGGCAAGTTACATGAATCTTTTGGAAGAACTTTAATTTTAGCAATTGGGTGTAATTGGCTCGTTTGTTTGGCGCTTTGGCTTGCTTATGGGACGAGTGATTTTGTCGGAAAAATAATCGGAATTTGGATTCCCATTATGGCATTTGTAGTGATTGGATTTCAGCAAGTGGTAGCAAATATGTTTGTCATCTCAGTAGTTATTTTTGCAGGTCATCTCACATGGATGGATCTTGCTAAAAATTTTGTTCCTGTCTTTATCGGAAATGTAATTGGCGGGGCTGGTTTTGTTGGATTTGCGTACTTTGCTTGTTATCAAAAACAACATTCTAATATGAAATAGAGTTCGTGAGAGGAAGGGTATATGTAATGGCTGAGCGGTATTCACGACAACATTTGTTTAAATCAATTGGGAGTAGAGGGCAAGAAAAAATTCGAAATAAACATGTGTTAATTGTAGGAGTAGGCGCATTAGGAAGTGCAAGTGCCGAAAGTTTCGTACGTGCAGGTATTGGCAAGTTGACGATCATAGATCGTGATTACGTTGAATGGAGTAATTTACAAAGGCAACAATTGTACTCTGAACAAGATGCAAGAGAGAAATTGCCAAAAGCAATCGCTGCTAAAAATCGGTTAGAAAAACTTAATTCGGAAGTACAAATACATGCTTTCGTAATGGATGCGTGTGTAGAAAACTTGGAAGGGCTATTAGAAAATGTCGATGTAATCATTGATGCAACAGATAATTTCGATATCCGATTTATAATAAATGACTTATCACAAAAACATAATATCCCGTGGGTATATGGTTCTTGCGTTGGCTCGTACGGTATGAGTTGTACAATTATTCCGCAAGAGACACCTTGTTTACATTGTGTGCTGAAGAACGTTCCAGTTACAGGTGTGACGTGTGATACAGCTGGAATTATTAGCCCGACTGTACAAATCGTCGCAGCATATCAAGTGGCGGAAGCACTCAAAATTTTAGTAGAAGATTTTGCAGCAATTAGAAAAACATTTTCCATATTTGATATATGGAGTAATCAAAACCATTTTATAAAACTAGGGAAAATCAAGACAGACAATTGCTCTTCATGCGGTTTGAATCGCATTTATCCTTATTTATTATACGAAAATCAAACGAAGGTAGCTGCTTTATGCGGAAGAAATACAGTTCAAATTAGACCAGTTGACAATAGAAAATACAATTTTGATGATATAGAAAAAGTATTAAAAAAAGTGGGGGAAGTAAATCGGAATCCGTATTTACTATCTTGCCAATTAGATGAGTACCGCATCGTTGTTTTTCGGGATGGTCGTGTTTTTATTCATGGCACAAATGATATTTCGAAAGCGAAACAACTATATTATCGCGTATTCGGCTAATAGAAAGGGTTGTCAACAATGGAAAGAAGAGTACCAATCACAGTTGAAGAGGCTGTTCGTAAAGTGATGGGATTTGCTCATAACGGCTTAAAGGAGCTACTACCTATTGAATTAGCTTACGGACGTATATTAGCAGAGGATTTAGTAGCTGACCATGATGTGCCGTCATTTAATCGTTCACCGTATGACGGGTTTGCTATTAGAGCAGAAGATACGAATTTAGCAAGTTATGAAACGCCAATTGTATTTGAAGTAGTGGGTGAAATTGGTGCAGGATCGCTATTCGATGAGAAAGTAGGTCCGTTTCAAGCAGTTCGAATTATGACGGGAGCACAGATTCCGAGTGGATGTGATGCAGTTGTTATGCTAGAGCTGACCCGTCAATATGAGGAGGCTGGCAGTAAGTATATGGAATTGAAACGGTCATTCAAAACGGGCGATAATATTTCTTTTCAAGGTGAAGATGCTCGTAAAGGAACGGTTCTTGCAAAGAAAGGAACATACATTCATCCAGGCATTTCAGCTCTTCTTGCTACGTTTGGGTATAGCGAGGTGCCAGTTGCGAGAAAGCCTGTAGTTAGACTATTAGCGACTGGCAGTGAATTACTGGATGTAAACGATTCATTACAGCCAGGGAAAATCCGAAATAGTAATACGTATATGATATTGTCTCAAATCCGAAGAGCAGGCGGAAGAGTAAAGTATTTTGGGAAGTTTAGCGATGATTTTTATACGTGTTTTACGGCTGTAAAAGAAGCAATAAGCCAAGTAGATATGCTCATTACAACAGGTGGTGTATCAGTAGGGGATTACGATTATTTGCCAGCTATATATGAAAAATTAGGTGCATCAGTTCTTTTCAATAAAGTTGCAATGAGGCCAGGAAGTGTTACGACTGTAGCGCAATTAAATGGCAAGTTATTATTCGGTTTATCAGGAAATCCATCTGCTTGTTACGTAGGATTTGAATTGTTTGTAAGACCTTGTATTCGAACGTATATGTTTAGTGAAAAAGCACATGTAAAAAGAGAAAAAGCGTTATTAGGAGAAGACTTTTTAAAGCCAAATCCATTTACAAGATTTGTACGAGGAAAACTAACATATAACGAAGGGCAGTTAATCGCTTATCCGTCAGGGTTTGATAAATCTAGCTCAGTTTCTTCTCTAGCAGAGACAAATATATTTATTGTACTTCCAGGTGGTACGAGAGGGTATAAAAAAGATATGTTCGTAGATGTTCTCTTGTTGGAAGATAACGAAGGTAGTGAATGGCCTTGGACATTTTATAAAGTGAGAGGTGATTCTAATGGGACAAGTGCTATTTGAAATTGTAGATATACCGATTGTAGTTGAAGAAGTAACAAATAAGGTTGCAAGAAGAGACGCAGGTGCGATTACAACTTTTATTGGTACAGTGAGAGAATTAACAAAAGGAAGACGAACGCTACATTTAGAGTATGAAGCATATGAAACGATGGCAGTAAAACAACTTATGAGAATTGGTGAAGAAATTAGTGAAAGATGGCCGGACGCAAAAATAGCAATTACGCACCGAGTAGGCCGGCTAGAAATAATGGATATTGCGGTAGTCATCGCAGTTTCATCACCGCATCGCAAAGTAGCTTATGAAGCGAATGAATACGCAATTGAACGTATAAAGCGAATCGTCCCAATATGGAAAAAAGAATTTTGGGAAGATGGGACGATGTGGATTGGCGATCAACTTGAAAATACACCATATCCAGCAGGAAAACCGAAGAAGGAAGAATGAGAAAATGATTACAATTTTACTGTTTGCAAATTTGCGTGAGGAAGTCGGGTTAGATCGATTCGTAATTTCCGAAAAACAAGAAATGACTGTGCAGCAATTAAAAGAATGGCTCAAAGCAAACTATAGTTTACAATCGCTTGATAGTGTGATGGTGGCTGTTAATGAAGAGTTTGTAACGAATGAAGAGATGATACGAGCTGGAGATATTGTCGCATTCATCCCGCCTGTTAGTGGTGGATAATAAGCGTTTCTTGAAACGATAAGAAGATGCTATATATAAATTCGAATACGAGAAGGGATGAGTTCTATGCTTACTCAAGAACAAATAATGAATGCGTTAAAACATGTAGAGGATCCAGAATTACACAAAAGTATTGTGGAGTTAAACATGGTTAGAAATATACAAATGAATGGAACAGAGGTTAAACTTGAAGTAGTGCTAACGATTCAAGGATGTCCGTTAAAAGCAAAAATTCAACAAGATATTGAAGAATCACTTTACGCAATTGGTGCATCAAAAGTAGATTTAACATTCGGTTCTATGACAAAAGAAGAACGTGCAGTCTTAACAGAGAAGTTAAAGAAAAATACTAGAACAGAAACTGGTATGCCAAGCATGCTTCGTCCTGATTCAGGAGTACAATTTCTTACTGTAACGAGCGGAAAAGGTGGAGTCGGAAAATCAACTGTAACAATTAATCTTGCAACGGCTTTAGCTCGTATGGGCAAAAAAGTGGGGATATTAGATGCAGATATATATGGTTTTAGCATTCCAGCTATGATGGAAACGAATCAAAAACCAACGATGATTGATCAAACAGCAATTCCAGTTATTAGTCACGGTGTTAAAATTATGTCTATGGGATTTTTTACAGAAGGAAATAATCCGGTTATGTGGCGCGGACCGATGTTAAATAAATGGATTCAAAATTTCCTTGCGAATACGCACTGGGGAGAATTAGATTATTTACTTCTTGATTTACCACCTGGTACAGGAGATGTTGCTATTGATGTTGCAGCAATGATTCCGCAGGGGAAAGAAATTATCGTTACAACACCACATAATGTAGCTTCATTCGTAGCATCTAGAGTAGGCGTAATGGCAAAACATACGAAACACGAGATTTTAGGTATTGTGGAAAATATGGCTTATTATGAAGAACAAGATGGATCGAAAAATTATCTGTTTGGAAAAGGCGGCGGCGAAATGTTAGCAGAACAATTGCAAACAGAAGTAATCGCACAAGTACCTTTTGCAAAACGTGAAGAAAATAGCGGTTCATCTGTATATGATGAAGATTCTCTTGTTGGAGAAGTGTTTACATCGTTAGCAGAAGATATTATTTATAAAGGATAGAGGAGGGATTTTTATGGTGTGTAATATCGATCATTCTATTGAAGATGTAATGAATAAACTTGAAAGTCAAAAGAGTTTTTTATCTGAAGAGATTTTTAAAGGATTAAAAAATTTTTTGCAAGGTAATCACTCACAAGAAATATTAAATGATGTCTTTCATCTTCTAAAAAAGTATGACTTAGTTAGTGAAGAAGAAAGAGAGACGAGAAATACTCAATTATTGCTGATTATAAAATAAATAAGCTTTGGCTTTTGTTTTGTAACAGGAGGGGTAAATGTAATGAATATGAAGAAGATGATTGAAACGATAGAAGCAACAAAAATGACTGATGAAGAATTATCGATTGCTCATTTACATCAAAAGCTCGTGAAGCTATATAGTCAAAAAAATGTTGCTCATTATACGGAGTTATTAAAATATATTTTATCCTTATCCGTGCAGCTTGATTTACATTTCGTATTGAAATATTTTGGTGTGCGACCGGTTGTTGCTATAGACGAGCGTATGCAATTTCAAGAGATATTTAAATGCTTAGCTAATAAGGATGATAATGGGGAATGGTTTTTAAATTTCGTTTCTTTATATGTAGGGCTAATTGTAGTTCTTCACTTTGATGAAAAAGTGATTGAGAGAAGTTTTTTTGATGCTATGGTAGTGGGTGAAGGGAATGAAATATAAGGATCTTGCCTATAACATCTTTCTATTTAATAGCTATAATTAGTCTTTTGATTGGCTATGTAAATATGAAGGTAACGAATTAATAAAAAGTGTTCTTCAGTTGTTTCCATCGTTTTTTCATGTTACCATTAAGCGAATTTTTCATAGGGAGAGAAAGCGATGAAATGGATTTATTTTATTCTTATTAATGTTATAGCTTTTAGCCTTATGGGGCTTGATAAACGGAAAGCGAAGAAGAAACAGTGGAGAACGCCAGAAAGTACGTTGTTTTTATCAGCAGCAGCTGGGGGAGCAGTTGGAGCTTGGATCGGTATGTATATGTTTCATCATAAAACTCATAAAAAGAAATTTGTTTTCGGCATACCGTTACTTGTTGTAATAACGGTATGTTTATTATTCGTTGTATGAGAAATGTCGAAAGAAATGCAGATTGATTATTGGTAAAGTGAGCACGTGGGAACGTATAATGGAGAAAAAATGAGAAGAGGAGAAAAAGGAAGATGGGGAGTCAATCAGCAGAGCAAAAAAAAGGGATTATATATGCGGCTGGTGCGTATACGATGTGGGGAATACTACCAATCTATTGGAAATGGGTTGAGGAAGTTCCAGCAGATGAAATATTAGCACACCGCATCGTTTGGGCGTTCGTGTTTATGTTAATCGTATTAGGTGTTACGAAGAGATTTCGTCAGTTTATTGGAGAGTTCGTGAATCTTTTTAAACGACCTAAATTATTAATGTCATTAACAATAGCTTCAGTCTTGATTAGCGGAAACTGGTTTGTCTACATATGGGCCGTTAATCATAATCATGTTATTGAAGCAAGTCTTGGCTATTATATTAATCCGCTTATTAGTATTTTACTTGGTACAGTCGTTTTAAAGGAAAAGTTAAACTTTTGGCAATACGTTGCAGTTGGTTTAGCTGGAGTAGGGGTTATCATTTTAACAGTACGTTTCGGGGCTATTCCGTGGGTTTCTTTATCACTTGCCCTTTCATTTGGATTATATGGATTAACAAAAAAAATGTTAAACTATGATGCGACAATTGGACTTACGATGGAAACGATGTTAGTAACGCCGTTTGCGATTATTTATTTAGTAATGACAGGAGTACATGGTTTCGGCTCATTTGGCTCGATCTCAATGTTATCGACATTACTATTAATAGGAGCGGGCATTGTTACAGCATTGCCACTTTTTTATTTTGCAAAAGGAGCCCAACTTATTCCGCTTTATATGGTAGGTTTTTTACAATATATTGCACCAACAATTAGTTTGATTTTAGGTGTATTCGTATTTGGTGAACATTTCACATCTACTCATATGATTGCATTTTTCTGTATATGGGTTGCATTAGTTGTATTCTCGGTAGCGAAAACAAAGTTCTTGGTGCAGAAACAACCGAAATTTATAAAAAATAAATCAGCAAAAGTATCGTAATGCGTAGTATTTTCTACGCATTTTTCTTTATACTGATACTATAGGATTTCCATTATAGCTAGTAGGGAGCTGAGAACGTGGAAACGATTTTACATAACGATCCGCTTATGGCCGCTGTAATTTCATGGTTTTTAGCACAATTAACGAAAGTAGTCTTTAAATTATTTAAAACGGGTGAATTTGATTTTGCAAAGTTTTTCGCTTCAGGTGGGATGCCAAGTTCTCATGCTTCAACTGTTACAGCACTGGCGACAGGTGTTGGCGTTGTGGAAGGTGTGGAAAGTACTTTATTTGCAATTGCTGCTATTTTTGCCATTATAGTTATGTATGACGCTTCAGGAGTAAGGCTTGCAGTAAGTAAACAGGCGAAAATATTGAATGAGTTTTTTCACGGTAGACAAACAGAATATAAGAAGTTAAATGAACTTGTCGGGCATACGCCGTATGAAGTAGTAGTTGGTGCTTTATTAGGGATTATTGTCGGAGTAGGATATTGTTTATAAGCAGAGCATCTTATATGTTCTGCTTTTCTTTGTATTCATACATATTCAGCTGCTTTCTTGAATATCGTTATACGGATTTCGAAAGGGTGGGTGAGTAACTTGTTATTATATGAAAAAGTGCATGAAGAAATAGCGAGAAGAGCAACTGCACTTCAAACGATGCAACGGCAAGATGGTACGTGGCGATTTTGTTTTGAAGGAGCTCCATTAACAGATTGCCATATGATTTTTTTATTAAAATTATTAGGTAGAGATAAAGAGATAGAACCGTTTGTAAAAAGGTTAGCATCACTTCAAACAAATGAAGGAACGTGGAAATTGTTTGAAGATGAAGTGGGAGGTAATTTATCAGCTACCATTCAATCTTATGCCGCCTTACTTGCTTCGCAAAAATATACAAAAGAAGATGCGAATATGAAGCGAGCGGAAAATTTCATTAAGGAACGCGGAGGCGTGGCGCGTGCTCATTTTATGACAAAGTTTTTATTAGCAATTCATGGAGAATATGAATATCCTTCACTCTTTCATGTACCAACACCAATCATGTTTCTACAGAATGATTCCACCCTCAGTATATTTGAATTGAGTAGCTCAGCACGTATCCATTTAATTCCGATGATGGTGTGTTTAAATAAAAGATTTCGAGTAGGGAAAAAGTTATTGCCAAATTTAAATCACATTGCGGGCGGGGGCGGAGAATGGTTTCGGGAGGATCGGTCTCCTTTGTTTCAAACGTTATTAAGTGATGTAAAACAAATTATCTCGTATCCACTTTCGTTACATCATAAAGGATATGAGGAAGTCGAACGTTTCATGAAAGAGCGTATTGATGAAAATGGAACGTTATATAGTTACGCAACTGCCTCGTTTTATATGATTTATGCTTTACTTGCGTTAGGGCATTCTCTTCAATCATCAATGATTCAAAAGGCTATAGCTGGTATAACATCTTATATATGGAAGATGGAAAGAGGGAGTCACTTGCAAAACTCTCCTTCAACTGTATGGGATACGGCTTTACTCAGCTATGCGTTACAAGAGGCACAAGTTCCGAAAGATCACAAGATGATTCAACAGACAATAACATATTTATTAAAAAAACAGCATACAAAAAAAGCTGATTGGAGCGTACATGCTCCCGCACTTATTCCTGGCGGTTGGGGTTTTTCGGATGTAAATACGACAGTTCCAGATGTTGATGATACAACTGCTGTACTAAGAGTGTTGGCAAGAAGTAGAGAGAATGAAAAGGTAAATAATGCTTGGCAGAAAGGGATTGATTGGGTTAAAGGATTACAAAATAATGATGGGGGCTGGGGAGCGTTTGAAAAAGGTGTGACGAGCAAATTATTAGCAAATTTACCAATCGAAAATGCAAGTGATATGATTACAGATCCTTCCACACCAGATATTACAGGAAGAGTGTTAGAGCTTTTCGGGACATATACGCAAAATGAATTACCTGAGAAACAAAAACAAAGTGCGATAAATTGGTTAATGAATGCACAAGAGGAAAATGGATCATGGTATGGGAAATGGGGGATTTGTTATATATATGGTACGTGGGCTGTTATGACAGGTTTACGGTCACTCGGAATTCCATCTAACAATCCATCATTGAAACGAGCAGCTTTATGGCTTGAACATATACAGCATGAAGATGGTGGATGGGGAGAATCATGCCAAAGTAGTATGGAGAAAAGATTCATTACTTTACCATTTAGTACACCATCTCAAACAGCATGGGCGTTAGATGCTCTCATTTCTTACTATGATACAGAAACGCCAGCTATTCGAAAAGGCATTTCATATTTGCTTGC
Source organism: Bacillus cereus group sp. Bc031 (assembly GCF_027716265.1). Taxonomy (NCBI): domain Bacteria; kingdom Bacillati; phylum Bacillota; class Bacilli; order Caryophanales; family Bacillaceae; genus Bacillus; species Bacillus cereus group sp. Bc031. The sequence goes on along the minus strand of NZ_JAQFUL010000009.1, from coordinate 76,045 downwards.
GAATCCTTATGTGAATGAAAAATATCCTACTGGAACAGGTTTACCTGGTGGGTTTTATATTCGTTATCATAGCTATGCCCAAATTTATCCGCTACTTACTTTGGCACATTATACAAAAAAATATAGAAAATAAACCGAGAGATATCTCTCGGTTTATTTTGTTGGGTAGTAGGTCCCTGTTGAAAAGAATAAGGTTGTGCTTTCCTTATTTTTCAGTTGACTGGCGTTTTTGACGTGCATCAGCGGCATTTGCACGTGCGTTTGCTTCTAAGTCATTGTGGTCAGCAAGTTCACGAGAGAACTCTACATCAATGCCATCAGTAGCTTTGTTTTGTTTGAAATTTTTTTTGTTCATTCGACACAATCTCCTTGCACTTTATCCCGCTTTAATGGGCAGTAAGACCCCCACCTTAAAATTCAGTGAAAGCAAAGAAGTTAGGGGGGACGGGCTGCCCATAAAAGTCCGATTGGTGAGGGCTGATAATCAGTGGAGATGAAGAAAATCCCCACTGATTAAAGTTTCACTTTATGCGACGTTGCAAAGTTAGTTTGACACAAATAGACTTTTTTATACAAAGAGGAATTGGAAAGTAAAAAGCCGAAATATACAGTATAAGTAATAGAAATGGGGGATAGGTATGGAGTTTTTAAACGGGAAAACAGCTGTTGTAACAGGAGCTGCACAGGGAATTGGAAAAGAGATTGCAAGGGTGTATGCAAAACTAGGGGCGAAAGTATTAATTAGTGATGTAAATGAAGAGAAATTACAAAAAACGACACGTGAGTTCTTGGATGAAGGATATGAAGTGAGCTTATATCGATGTGATGTGAGTAATCAAAATGAAGCAAAGTCGTTAATTGAATATGCCGTTCAAAAATTCGGGACATTATATATTTTGGTGAATAACGCTGGGATTACAAGGGATGCAATGTTACATAAAATGGAGAAGTCTGCTTGGGAACAAGTATTACAAGTGAACTTAACTGGAGTTTTTTATTGTATGCAACCAGCGCTGCTTTACATGAGACAACAAGGGTATGGACGTATTATTAATATATCTTCAATTAGTAGAGAAGGAAACATAGGTCAAGCAAACTATGCAGCTACGAAGGCAGGCGTTGTAGGTTTAACGAAAACGGCAGCGAATGAAAAGAACCTGACCGGATAGGTCAGGTTCTTTCTCTTTAATTTAAGTTAAGCCAAACGCTCTTCACTTCTGTATAGTTATTTAATGCATAAGATCCCATTTCACGGCCAAGACCGGATTGTTTAAATCCTCCAAATGGAGATGCTGCATCAAAGACGTTATAACAGTTTACCCATACTGTACCAGCACGTACTTTACTTGCAACGTAGTGTGCTGTTTTAACATTTTCTGTCCACACACCAGCTGCTAAGCCGAATTGTGATTTATTTGCACGTTCAATTACTTCATCAATATCGTTAAACGGTATAGCAGAAATAACTGGACCGAAAATTTCTTCTTTTGCAATCGTCATTTCATCATTTACGTCAGCGAATACTGTAGGAGAAACGAAGTAGCCTTGATCAAATGGATTACTTCCTCCGCAAAGTACTTCAGCACCTTCTTCAATCCCTTTTTCGATGTAGCCCATTACACGTTTTTGTTGTTCTTCGGAAACGAGAGGACCGATTGTAGTTTCTGGACTTAAGCCAGCACCTTGATTTAATTTTTTAGAGTAAAGGACAAGGTCAGCCATGACATTATCATACATTTTCTTCGGAACAAATAAACGTGATCCAGCAGAGCATACTTGTCCTTGGTTAAACATAACACCAGAAAGTGCACCAGGAATCGCGCGAGATAAATCAGCATCTGGCAAGATGATATTTGGTGATTTACCGCCTAACTCAAGTGTAACACGCTTTAATATTTCTTATACCCCCGTTATTGGTCAAAATATGTATTGTACTTATATTATAACACTAAAAGTGTTTATATGTAAGGTATAATGAGTTTTTTTGAAATAGCCCAATATATAATTTATTGGACAAAATAGAGATAATAAAATAAGATAGAGTTAGATACTAATTCAGAGAAATGATAATAGTAAAAGTAAGTATATTAAACAAAATTAAAAGAGAGTACATAGGGAGAAATTCTTTTATGAATAAGGGGAAGTGAATAAAATAATGGATTATAAATTTGTTCGTAAAGAAACTACTGTAAATGAAATCATTAGAGGGAAAATGAGAAATATAAAAGTGATTACAATAGGTGTATTGGAGGAAAGTACAGGTATTGTATATCCGCACCCTATATCAGAGTTCATAAAAAAACAGTATGAGTTTTACGGGAGATCATTAAACAGTGCTGATGCACCTGCACGGGTAGTGTGTCGTTTCTTGAATTTTTGTTTACAAAAGATTGAAGAAGGACATGAAGAATTTATTGATTTGAAAGATAAGGGAATCCACGGATTACAACGTAGACATGGTAGTCAATATTTAACACATTGTTCTTTAGAGGGATTACAAAAATCAACAGTAGAATATTATGAAAAATACCTTTCTGCATTTTATGTATTTTTGAAAAAAATGAATTGGATAGAAGAAGATTTTCCTTTAGAGGAAAAAAAGAATTCTAGTGGTGATGCTGTTTATGGTTCATTATTTAGAGAACCAGAATTAGGAACAAGATTCCCTTCACGAGATACAAGTAAAAGAAAAGTGGCAAAGTTAAAGGATTTTGGAGAAGACCGAAAACAATTAACAACCCACTTCATTCGAACAGCTATGGACGTTGCAGAAGACATAGCTCTAGGATTATGTTTTCAATTTTATGGCGGATTGAGAAGAGGGGAAGTTGTTAATGTTTCTAGAGGGGATTTGATTGTAAGCGAAGGCGAATCAATGGAAGTACAAATAAGGGATAATCGTAACAAATTCTTTTCTCGTCTAAAGGATACAAAATCAGAGAACCCTAAAAGACTCAATTACTTACAAACAGAGATGGCTAGACAGACTATTTTAGATAATGACCTCGTTTGGGAAGTATATCGAAAACATCATAAAAGACTAGATTACATGATTAAGAGGGGTATATGCAAGAATCCGAGCGCTCTGTTCCTAAACGGTGATGGAGAAGCGATGTCTGGTAAAGTGTATGATAGGCGTTTTCAGAAAGTAAAAAAGGTATTTCTTGAATCGTTAATGGGGCATAAAGATTATGACCTTTTAACGGATACGTTTTGGTCCACACATATCGGTCGAGGAGTGTTCACAAACATGCTAATTGATATGGGATTTACTCCTACGCAACTAGCAATAGCGCGTGGAGATCGAAATCTATCGTCTGCTATGTCATACATTGACCAAACGTTGACGACAGAACAAATACAAGAAGCTGTAAATGATTTTAAAAAATACCCTACTGAAAAATTAGGTGTTATAGATTATGACCATGTGAAGAAGTGGAAGAACAAATTATAAAATTATAAGGCGGGAGAATCATTGGAACAAGGGTGGATTACAAAATCGAAAGTAATTAAATGTGGAAAATACAAAAAGATTTCAACACATGCTAATGGATTTAAATATTGGTTAAAACAAGGTCATCTAACTACAAAAGAAGGTAGAGGAGAAAATGGAAAACCTGCGACTCTTTTCAATATAAAAGAATTAGATGATTTGATGAAAAAAATAAAAGAAATGGAAAAAAATTATCTAAATGAAAAAGAAGTGGCTAAAAAGCTTGGGTTTACAGGTACTTTTACGGGCAATAGTGTTGCAGGTAGAAGTAAAATAGCTGAAATTATTTCTCTTTGTGATTTGGAAAGAATTGAATACAAATACTACAAAAATGGTTTCGATAAAACTTTTTTATATGTAAATAAGGAGCAAATACTTCGCTTTATTAAAACACATATAACTAACGTGGAATTGGCGAAAAAATACAATATAAATTATGCACAGTTTGACATAGTGGATAAACGAAATAACCTCAAAAGAAAACGTTTCACTAGAATGGTATGGTTTTATCATATAGAGGATATTAAACATTTTAAAGTGTTTGACACAAATTTGGATGATTACTATACAAGAGAGGAAACGAATACTATTCTTGGGATGAAAAATCATATACTTCAGTTATTTACCAAAGAGGGAGAAATAGAACCAGTTAAGTTAAACGCTAGAAATTATTACTCAAAAAAAGCTGTTAAAGAAATTGCAAAAAAAATGAAGGAAAGTAAAGAAAAATATTGTCCTGCAAATGAAATTGTTAATATTTGTGGTGTAACAGTTAATCAACCTACGGCTGTTTTTACGAAAATCGAAACAAATGCCATTATAAGATATGCATTTAGAACGAACGCTTCATTTGTATTTCCATTGGAAGAAGTACAAGAATACAAAAATAAACTTGATATGCAAGATAAAATAAAAAGAATTCTTTCAGAAAAAACGTCAGTAGAAGCATTTGAAGAATGGCTGACATTGAAAGATATTTCTTTTTCTGAAAATAGTCTATATACAGAACGAGAATGGTATTCATACTGCAAACAAAAGTTGTCGCTGTCTGAAAGCAGTAACAAAGGTATGAGAAATTTGATAAAAAAGTATGTTAATTGTACGGAAATTTTATCAAACTTAACGTTAGAAAAAGAATTGTATTCATTCACTTCTAACGAAATCAATCTTAATTTTTTCAATCCTTCAATACCTGTGAGTACGCAAGAATATTTGTATACCTTCTTAAAGGAATTCCATGCAAAATTAATTATATTTTTAAATAAACAAGGAGAACAAAAGAAACCATTTGATATGAATAGGATTATTAATCCTTATCAATATGAGGTGGAAGAAAAGCCAAAAGAAGTCTATGAGTATGACGAGTACATAAAAGTATACGATTACGTTCAAGAAGAAGATCATAAGCATAAAGCAATTTCTGATGCGGAAAAGATTATAAATGGTGCAGATGCAAAAAGAATATCTTATTACGCTTCTGCGTGGTTGTATGTATTGACTCACTTGGGTAACGCTTGGCGTCATGGAGATGTATTGGATATGCCAATGATTGATTTCGAATCGGTCGGAATTAATTCTCTAGAAACATTAAAAGCGCGGGATTTAACAAAAGAAGAAGCAAATGCGATAATCAATCAAATCAAACGAAAAGATTTGACAGTGAATAAAACAGGCGCAACGAATCGCTTTAATTGTCCAGAAGATTTAGTTGTTTCATTTGCAACAGCGGCTGTTATTTGCTCGATTGTCGCTAAAGAACGAACAAGCATTATCATTCCTTCAAATTCTACTAAAACGAGAATCGTAGATTTTGGTATAAAAGATGATAGTTATTTCCGTATCAAGTCTCACAAAGCTTTCTTTAAAGATTTTAAAATCAAAGATTTTCAATTCCAAAGTCTTAAAATGAATCGTACAGTATTAGTGTTGATATATATGGTTCTTGTAAAGAAAGGAAAAGGAAGTGCAGCTTTAGAACTGGCTCAACGATTACGAGCACACGAGGATTTTGAAACTACTAACATCTATCTTGTGATTCCACAACATGAACTGGACGCATTAAGTGAAAGCTTATTTAATCGTAAGAATTTTGGGTATATCCCTGATTTGATGGCTGACATTTTGCTTGGAGATACGAAAGATAGAGAACAAAGAACACAAGAAATATTGGTTCTAAGTACAACGTTTGGTGGTATTCATAAATTGGAAGCAACTTCTGGATTTATGAATAGAGTTTTAGCGGAGCGACAAAAAGTAGCAGATCAAATTTTCGGAATGGGTTTGGATAAAGTCACAGATTTAATGTTTGATTTGGAAGTTAATGCTTTGACAAGTAAAGAAGAAAATTACCAATGTCTTGTTTCTCCAAACTGTCAAAAACCACATTTGGAATCTTGTAAAGATTGCCCATTCGCTATTCCAAACTTTTATTCACTCTCTTCTCTCGTAGAAGGCTTTAAAGCGTCCATTTTGGAGTTTGTTAAAGATTTCAACCCAACTACCTTCGAAGGTGAAAAAACGCGCCTTATGAACGTGTTATACAAGGATTTAGACCATTTACATCGTGCCATGCAGAAGTTTGGGGAAGAGGAAGTATTTCATTTCTTCGAAAGAGGAAAAGAAGAATATAACGAGTTAGTAGATTTGATTGGAGAAGTACAAACAAAAACGGGTGAGGATTTTGATGAGTATCTAACATACAATCCAAAATATTTATCGTAGTACAGGGGGAGCAAATATGTCCGTAATAGATAGTCCAGTGAAAGAAATAGAACTCGATATAGATGTTTTTTCTGATGAAGCATTTGATATTAAAAAAAGTATTATCGAGGCTAAAGAAATTATTAAAAGATTAGAAGAAGAAAATCGCTGGGTTCGAGGTGAGTTTGAAGAGGATAAATGGGAAGTTAATACACTTTTATATAATGAAAGGTCTAATTATTATGATTTTAGCTTGTTTGATTCATTCCAATTTAATCATAAATTACCGAGTGATTTTAAAGAAATAGTGAAATGTTGGTTTATCAATATTATCGATAATAAAAAAACCGCAAAGTGGATTTTTAGTATGTTTAAAAAAGTATTCGAAGTAACAAAAGGATTTCAAACAACTGAAATAAAAACCCTCGCGGATTATATTGAATATGGAGAAACAAGTTATAATTATAGACGAGAAAATTTAATTGCATTGTGTAATTTCTTTGATTATGCTGATTTGGAAATAGCAGAGGATTACCTTCCTACTCTTGTAGAACTAAAAGGTAAAATGAGTCGCCAACAAAGTAATATAAGAAAGTTACCCTCTTCACAGTATGTATTGTCGTTTTCTTATTACTTAGAAAATCATTTTGAAACATTAATGAAAAGCTTTATTGATAAAGAAAACTTTAATAAAGAATTACTCATGGTATATCCAATCTTAATATGGTGGAGATTGACAACAATCATTCCAATGCGTGGTACGGAGTTTTCGCTGATAGAACGAGATTGTTTAATTATAGATAAAGAAAAAAATAAAGAGAAATATTATATACAATTGCCGAGAACGAAACAATCTTCAAGAAGAGTGCAAATTATGGACAAAATATTAATAGATGAAGAAATGTACCAACTAATTAAACGTTATATTGATTTAACAAATCAGTATGGAAAAACAGAAACTTTGATTTCATATCGTTCGATTATGAGTGTGAAAGACAGCAATCGCGGGTATTTGCAAAAAAATATAAGTCAATTTAATAGAGCGAATCTGGAAAAAATGATTTTTAGATTTTATAGAACAATAGAACAAGTATATGGGTTTAAAGTAGAAGAAGAGAATCAGCTTCGACCGAATGATACCAGACATATAGCGTTCATGTCTCTGATGATGCAAGGGTATAGTCCCGTTGAAATTGCACGTTTAGGTGGACACCAAACTGTTCAAACACAATTACACTATAGTGATCATAAAGAATATTGGGTGGATTGCGAAGTGTTTAAGTTAATGAAAAAAGTGAAAAACACTAGTCTCTCAACTGAACAAGTCGGAATTATTCCTGACGAAGTAAAGATGAAGGCGTATGAAGTTAGTGGAACGTATAAACAAAAAATGAAAATAGGATTTTGTAAAGACGAAGAACAAAAATGTGAATCCAAACGTTGTTATTTCTGTTCTCACTGGGGAATTTCGACCGAAGAGTATGTGGAAAAGAAAGAAACGATTCAAAAGGAAATACTTGAAATGAGAAACAATGTAAATGAAATGACAGCAGCCTTACAAAACCTAAATAAGCAATTTCTACAAGACGAATTATCAAGAAGAAATCCAGAGTTGTTAACGAAGATAAAAACGAAAGCAAATGCTATCCAGAGCGATATATACAAAATGGCATTGCTAAGTTCTAAAATAGAAGATATGGACGGAGGGGACATGTTACATGACTAAAAGAGTTGGTCGTAAGTCGAAATTAACTACGGAAGAAGTAAGAAAAGTAATTTTGATGTTTAGAGAGAATGTACAGGAAATGGGTAATATTAGTTTTTCAGAGATTCACCGTTATGCGAATGCACTTCATGAACAAGGAGCCATATCAGCTTCTACCTCTGATGCATTTTGGAGAAAAGAAGGTCGTCTCGGTCGAATGGAAGTAGAAAAAGCAAATGAGGTTTTTAGTGAAACCATAACTGTGTCCAACGGAAAAGAAGTGAAAGTGCCAAATGTAGTGGATTTGGTCAATAAAAGATATAAAGATAAAGACGATCTGTTAAAGCATTTACTCTTCATGGAAAAGCAATTTCATGAGTCGCTTGATAGAGAGAAGAAATTACAGAAAGACTTATCTAAACTACAAGAGAGTCACGATAAGGTGAAAGACGATTTGAAAAAAGAAAAAGAAAGTAAGGACAAGCTACAAGGTGTGGTATATAGGCTGTATAGAACGCTAATGGGACATGCTAACGAAGAAGTAAACCAAAAAGCGGACTATGCCATGAAAACGGCATTTGAACAGCCTACGGCTTTCCTAGAGGGGTTTAAAGAGAAAGAAGAGGTACAAGAAGGGCCGAAGGTTCTTCCCCTTGATAAGAAGCCAAAGTCTTCCTTTGCAAGTAAGTTTCGTAAATAGTCTTTGAAATGAATTAAACGAACGTGTATTCTTGTAATTTTCTGTATATTTGTTATGATTAATCTACAAGAACAAAGGAGGGGGAACTTTATGACTAAGGTTACACTAACAAATATGTGTATGATTTATGATAAAAAAAATAATAAAGTCTTAGTCCAAGATAGAATTAAATCTTGGAAAGGAATTTCATTTCCTGGAGGACATGTGGAAGATGGAGAAAGCCTAATTGATTCAGCTATAAGAGAAATAAAAGAGGAAACAGGATTAACGATTTCTAATTTAGAACCGTGTGGAATTATTTATTGGTTTAATGATGAAACTGGTGAAAAATTCTTTGTTTTTAATTATAGAACAGAAGTGTTTAATGGAGAATTGTTAGATAAAACGGACGAAGGTAGTATATTTTGGGTAGATAAAAATGAGTTATCGACACTTAATCTTGCAGAAGGGATGAAAGAAAGGTTACCAATGTTTTTAGATAAAAAACATTCGGAGGGATTTGGTGTTTGGAATGAACATAACTCTGGTCAATTGAAGTGGCAATAAAAGCTTTTTTGATACTAACCTATAAAGAACATAAAAAGAAAAAATGCCTTCGAATGAAATTATTCGGAGGCATTTTAATATTAGTATCCTAGTTCTTTTTTTAATCTAGCTGTTTTTTCTTTGAGGACTTTTAGTTTGTCTTCAAATACTTGTTGTTCTTGTTTTCGTTGTTCGCGTCGCAGTTTTACATACTCTGCAATGGGGATTGTTTTTAATTCAATTCCTTCATCCTCGTCTTCTTCTAGAAAATTGTCCTCTTCATTAAGAGACATAAAAAGTCCCTCCTAGTCATGCAGGACCCCCACCCAGTAACAGTATATGCCTTACCAGTAAAGAGTTTCCTAACAAAATGCAGGATGCGCCCATAATAGTATATGCGGAGCATTTCAACGAAATACAGGATTCCGAGTCCAATAATCGTATATGTGTATTTGTACTTAAAAGTGAGTTAAAAATAGAGGTTTTAGAAGGAGTTAGCGAATCATTTCGACCAATAGGTGTTGGGCGAAATGCAAATAACCTATGAGGCACAAGGAGAAATTAAAAGTGACCAAGAAAAAACGTACCTATAACATGGAAGATGCTTGGCGCATAATTTGCTTACCGACTGGAGTAGAACCAGTAAATGCAATTTTATCAACGAGTGGATGATTAACAAGAGCTTGTCCAGCTGATTCATCGAATCCAGGAACGATATTAATAACACCTTTCGGGAATCCAGCTTCTTCAATTAATTCAGCTAAGTATAAGGCAGATAGTGGAGTTTGTTCTGCAGGTTTTAAAACGATTGTACATCCTGTAGCAAGCGCTGCTCCCATTTTCCACATTGCCATAAGAAGTGGGAAGTTCCAAGGGATAATTTGACCAACGACACCAACAGCTTCATGACGTGTATAGTTAAAATAATCACCGGAAACAGGGATTGTTTGACCAACGATTTTCGTCGCCCAGCCAGCATAATAGCGCATATGCTCAATTGCAAGTGGTATGTCTGCTGCCATTGTTTCACGGATTGGCTTTCCGTTATCTAACGTTTCAAGCTGTGCAAGCTCTTCTTTATGTTCTTCCATTAAATCAGCTAACTTGTACATAAGCCGGCTTCGCTCAGCAGTGCTCATGCGAGACCAAGGACCTTCGTCAAAAGCTATGCGAGCTGCAACGACAGCTTTATGAATATCTTCGCGACCAGCTTCAGAAACGACGGCAAGTGTTTCGCCAGTTGCTGGGTTAGGTGTGTTAAACGTTTTACCGGAAGCGCTTTTAATGAAAGATCCATTCACATATAACTTTTTTGTACCTTGAAGAAACTTTTCTACCTTTTCATGAAGATTTACAGCTAGTTGACTCATTGTATAACCCCCTTGAAAATATAATGTAAACGCAGTACGAGACGGCGTTTATTCCGAAATCAAGGATGTGGAAACTAGATGGAAAGCCTCTAATTAAAATCATAATTAACAAATACTGAAAATTCAAATTTCATTTGTGTTACAATTGTAAAAAATATGTAATGTAAGAAAGTCTTCTATATGATTATAAAAAATCCTGCTTGTTTTTGCTTTCTAGTAGGAAAAACTAGAAGAACAATGGTACAATAATACATCGTGAGAGGAGGGAGAAAAATGAAGAATTATCATGATGATCCACGCTTTCGAATCGCCCATAGAGAAGCGTTAATTGGTCTTGGACTTGCTATTATCAATTTTATAATATGGTACGGATTTGCTTATGGGCTTGGTAGTAAAAATCCAAGTGAATATACATATGTATTTGGTTTTCCAGCATGGTTTTTTTATAGCTGTATCGTTGGATTTATCGTTATGGTTATTTTACTTAGTTTAGTTGTTCGTTTTGTATTTCAAGATATTTCACTCGATGAGGAAGAAAAAAGTGAGGAATAATAGATGAATTGGTATGTAATCATTCCAATGATAATTTCGTTTATCGTTGTATTTTTAATTGGTGTATATGCTTCAAGACGTGTACAAGCGACTGCCCATAATAAATTTTTGCAAGAATATTTTTTAGGTGGGCGTGAGCTCGGTGGTTTATTATTAGCGATGACAATGATTGCTACATACGGTAGTGCTAGTAGCTTTATTGGTGGTCCTGGTATTGCTTACAATATGGGGCTTGGATGGGTATTGTTGTCTGCGATTCAAGTTGTAACAGGTTATATCGTTTTAACAGTTATCGGTAAAAAGTTTGCAATTATCGCTAGGAAGATGGAAGCCATTACTCTTATCGATTATTTAAAGGGAAGATATAATAATAAAGCAGTTGTCATACTTTCTGCGTTATGTATTATTATCTTTTTATTTTCAGCAACAGTAGCTCAGTGGGTCGGCGGTGGCCGATTAATCGAGTCGCTAACGGGTCTTTCTTATACAACAGCACTATTTTTATTTACTTTTTCTGTACTTGTGTACGTATTAATTGGTGGATTTCGTGCAGTTGCTTTATCAGATACGTTATTAGGTATCATTATGTTAGTTGGAACGACAATCATCTTAATTGCTACTGTCGTTGCCGGTGGTGGAATTGAAAAGATTATGCAGGAACTTGTTCAAATCAATCCGAATTTAATTACACCATTCGGAGCAGATGGTAGTTTAACGAAATCATATGTGACATCATTTTGGATTTTAATTGGAATTGGCGTTGTCGGTTTACCGCAAATTAGTGTGCGTGCCATGTCTTATAAAAATTCAAAAGCGATGCATCAAGCGTTAATAATTGGGACGATTGTTGTCGGTACAATTATGATTGGTATGCATTTAACGGGTGTGTTCGCACGAGTCGTACTTCCAGGTATAACGGTACCAGATAAAGTAATGCCGCTACTCGCGATGGAAGTGTTGCCACCTTGGTTAGCTGGGGTTTTCTTAGCTGCACCAATGGCAGCGATTATGTCTACAGTAAACTCGTTATTGCTACTTGTAAGTTCATCAATCATTAAAGATATATACGTAAATTACATAAATAAAGATGCGGCAGATAGTACGATTAGAAAAGGGAGTTTATGGATTACTGCTATCGTAGGACTGCTCGTTTATGCAGCAGCAATTAAACCACCTGATTTTTTAATATGGTTAAATTTATTTTCTTTCGGTGGATTAGAAGCAGCATTCATTTGGCCAATCGTATTAGGATTATATTGGAGGAAAGGAAATGCAACAGGAGCGCTTGCATCTATTTTAGTTGGGGTAAGCTCATATATGTGTATCCATCTTTTCTATCCAAATCCGTTCGGTATACATACAGTTGTCTTCCCAATTTGTTTTGCGTTTATCGCTTATATTGTTGGAAGTATGAGTGCTGTAAAGAAAACAGTATAGGTTAGTGGGAGAACGTAGTCCTTAGAGGACTGCGTTTTTTCGTATAAATTTGTTCTTTTTATTCTGTAATCCTGTGAATATTCATAAATTAATAACAATTGAGGGGATGGAGTTGAGGGTGATGAAAAAAGTATTGTTTTTAGGAGACCCGGGAATTGATGACTCTTTGGCAATTATGTATGGATTGTTACATCCTGATATTGATATTGTTGGTGTAGTAACTGGATATGGAAATGTAACGCAAGAAAAGGCGACAAGTAATGCGGCATATTTATTGCAACTGGCAGGGCGGGAAGACATACCTGTTATTAATGGTGCGAAAATCCCTTTATCTGGAGATATTACAACATACTATCCAGAAATTCATGGGGCGGAAGGTTTAGGACCAATTCGACCGCCAAAAAATCTTTCTCCAAATATAAAGCCTTTTTGTGAGTTTTTTGACATACTTGAAAAATATAAAGGAGAATTAATTATAGTTGATGCTGGTAGGTCAACGACACTTGCGACAGCATTTATTTTAGAAAAACCATTGATGAAGTATGTGAAGGAATATTATATAATGGGCGGTGCTTTTTTAATGCCTGGCAATGTGACACCAGTCGCAGAAGCTAATTTTCATGGTGATCCTATTGCGTCACAATTAGTAATGCAAAATGCCAAGAATGTGACATTGGTGCCGCTTAATGTTACATCTGAAGCTATAATTACGCCAGAGATGGTAAAGTACATTACGAAACATTCTAAAACAAGTTTTAATAAATTAATTGAACCGATTTTTACGTATTATTATAAAGCTTATAGAAAATTAAATCCGAAAATAACAGGGAGTCCAGTACATGACGTCGTTACAATGATGGTTGCGGCAAATCCCTCTATTTTGGACTATGTATACCGCCGTGTCGATGTAGATACAGTAGGGATTGCAAAAGGAGAGAGTATTGCTGATTTTCGTCCTCAACCTGATGCAAAAGCTTTAAAGAATTGGGTTCGAATTGGTTGGTCGTTACACTATAAAAAATTCCTCGAAGATTTCGTTAAAATTATGACGTAGACATAATGGGAGAATACAAGTTAAAATAATGGAGATGATTACTAAAATAATCATCTCCATTATTTTGTTTGTAAGAGATAGATAGAGAAGAGCTACACAATAGGAGAGGAATTTTACTTGAAAAAAACTATAGTATGCGCAGTGATTGTGGGTATTTTCGTTTTGCTAATATCGGGTAATTTTTTAGTGAAAAAAGTTTGGAGTTTGAATAATGATGATGCGCAGTATATCGCATCCTTTATTGAAGAACATAAAGATGAAAAAAATAGCGCGCTTCTAGTAAAAAGAAATGATAAAGTCGTTTATTCTGTAAATCCGAATGTTGTATTGCCAGTTGCTAGTACAATGAAATTAATTGTGGCGTTTGAATTTACGAAACAAGTTACGGAAGGGAAAATTGATTCGTCTAGTTTTGTTTCCATAAATGATGTGAATCGTTATTATGTACCGAATACAGATGGTGGTGCGCAAGATAGATGGCAAAGGTATTTGGAGAAGACAGGTAAGATAACTGAAGGAGCGATTTCTTTAGAAGAAGTGGCAAAAGGAATGGTTAAGTTTAGTTCGAATGCGAATGCTGAATATTTAATGGAAGTGTTAGGATTAGATAATATTAATCGGAATTTACAAAGTTTATCGCTTCCAGCACATCAGCCGCTATTTCCAATTGTTTCATCTTTGTACATTCCAGGATATTTGCATAAAGAACTACACGTTCCGAAATATAAAATAGAGAAAAAGTTAAAAGAAATGTCTCAAGAGCAATATCGTCAATATGCGATGATTATTCATGAGCGCTTAAAAAAGAAGGGACCATTATTACAGAAGGAAATTCCTCTTTATTTAGAGGAACGTTACGATAAAATTTGGTCAGATCGGTTGCCAGCTGCTTCTGCAAACGATTATATGGTACTGCTTCAAAAGGCAAATCATAAGGGTGGACTGACAGAAGCAGAAGAAAAAGTATGGGCTAACATCGTTGAAACAGATATGAGCGCTAAGAAATACCGTAAAACATTTAGACATGCAGGGCAAAAAAACGGCTATACGCCATGGACAGTTACAAAAGCAGTTTATGCGATGGATAAACGGGGGAACTGTACAGAAATAGTGTTTTTAGCAAATAATTTAAATGAGGACGACAGTGCAGAAATACGGAAACATTTAGCAAACTTGCATTTCCAAGTGTTGCAAAGTGATAAGTATGATGCGACTTTTATTAAATAAACTCGGTGCAGAGAGCACCGAGTTTATTTTTGTGTACAAGCACTTTTTTGCTATCTCTGGGTATGATGGGTAGTAATACTTAGGTGAAAGGGGAAAAGGTGATGAAACAAAGTAAAGAAGAGTTTATAAAGAGTGAAGGCGCTGATTTCCCTGGGAAAACATATGTGGATTGTGTATTACAACATGTATTTAATTTTCAACGAAATTACTTATTGAAAGATATGTTTCAAGTGCATAAAGCGCATATTACGATGCTGATGGAAGAAAATTTAATGAAAAAGGAAGAAGCTAAAGTTATATTACACGCGTTAAAAAAGGTAGAGGGAATGCCAGAAGAGCAATTGCTCTATACAGAGCAGCATGAAGATCTCTTTTTTTTAGTAGAACATTTAATTTCTCAAGAAGCAAAAAGCAATTTTGTAAGTAATATGCATATTGGTAGAAGTAGAAATGATATGGGTGTCACGATGTATCGCATGAGTTTAAGACGGTATGTATTACGATTAATGGAACATCATTTGTTATTGCAAGAGAGTATATTGCAACTTGCTGCTGATCATAAGGAAACGATTATGCCAGCTTATACCCATACACAACCAGCGCAGCCAACGACATTTGGTCATTATACGTTAGCGATTTATGATACGATGCAGAGAGATTTAGAACGCATGAAAAAAACGTACAAACTTTTAAATCAGTCCCCAATGGGAGCCGCTGCGCTAGCTACAACAAGTTTCCCAATTAAACGAGAGCGAGTTGCCGAGTTACTTGGGTTTACAAATGTAATTGAGAACTCATATGATGCTGTTGCTGGAGCGGATTATTTATTAGAAGTTAGCTCTTTACTTATGGTAATGATGACGAATACGAGCAGATGGATCCATGACTTCTTACTATTAGCGACGAAAGAATATGATGGTATTACTGTGGCGAAGCCATATGTGCAAATTAGTAGTATTATGCCGCAAAAGCGAAATCCAGTTTCCATTGAACACGCCCGTGCAATTACGAGTAGTGCTTTAGGAGAAGCATTTACAGTATTTCAAATGATTCATAATACACCATTTGGTGATATTGTTGATACAGAGGATGACTTGCAGCCATACTTATATAAAGGGATTGAAAAGACTATTCGTGTTTTTTCTATTATGAATGCAGTTATTCGAACGATGAAGGTTGAGGAAGAAACGTTGAAAAATCGTTCCTATAAACATGCAATTACGATAACTGATTTCGCAGATGCTTTAACAAAAAACTATGACATTCCATTTCGGCATGCGCATCATGCAGCGAGTGCTATTGCAAATATGTTATTGGAGCAGAAAAAGGAGCTTCATGAATTACATTTGAAAGATGTGAATATGTACTTACAAGAAAAATTTAATATAACTTTATTAGAAAAAGAGTGGAAAGAAATTATATCGCCAGAAGCTTTTATACAAAAAAGAAATGTATACGGTGGGCCGAGTAAAAAAGAAATGGAGCGCATGATTAACAATCGAAAAGAGTTATTTCGACAAGAAGAAGAGGTATTTGAAAAGGAAAAACAGAGAATTTTACAAGCTGAAAATAATTTGAATACGTTAGCTTCGAATATTATTGAATCGTAAAAGAGGGATTTAGTGAATTAATCGCCAATACCTTAATAAAACTATAAATAGAGAGAAGAGATTGTCGATGATTCAATTGCATGTATATGAAGAGATTGTTAATTTTAAAGAAGAGGTTACACCATTTCTAGAAAAGAATGAGCAGGAAAATAATCTCATATTAGGCGTATTACAAATGGTCCACCAACCGATATTTATGGGGATAGCGAAACAAGGAGAAGAAATTGCGGTTGTATTTCTTCAAACAGAAGAGAAGAAACAAATTATTGTTGCTACGTCTGAAATTACGGAAGAGGACATCGTGGAACTTGCAAAAAAATTAGCGGAAGTATATCCAAATGTTCCTGGATTAATCGGTAATAAGAAAATTGTACAGAGATTAGCCGAAGAGATTGCAGTGTTAGCAAATAAGAAAACTACTGTTGCGATGGAGCAAGGTATATATGAATTAAAACAAGTGAAGAAAAAGTGGAACGGAGATGAAGTCTTTCGAGAAGTAAATAGTGATGAGCTAACATTAATAGAACAGTGGATATACCAATTTTGTGGAGATGTGAATCTTCCTACTACGAAAGAGGAAGCAAAACAAACGGCACATACATTAATTACTAATCATCGTTTATTTGGTCTAGAAGTAGATGGAAAACTTGTTTCTGTAGCAGCAAAAACACGTCCAACTAAAAATAATATAACAGTTAATTTCGTATATACGCCGAAAGAAGAAAGGAAAAAGGGATACGCATCTAATTGTGTAGCGGCACTTAGTCAACGTATGTTAGATGAAGGTTACAAAACAACGACATTATATACGGACCTGGCAAATCCAACATCGAATAAAATTTATCAAGAAATTGGTTATGAACAAATTGCGGAGTCTGTGCTTATATTTTTAGAGAAGTAGAACAAAAAGGCGTGCTAAAATAGCACGCCTTTTTGTTATTCATCAATTCTAATAACCTCGCCTTGAGGGAAGTCTTCGGTTTCTAGTAAGTTACGAATAGCTTTTGCAACGTATTCAGGTGATAATAGCTTTCCTTCTTCTTTTAATGCGATGAATCGATCTAAATTTGTGAAGTCTTCTTTATTTGTTTCCCGAATTTGTGCTTGCATATTTGTATCAACAACACCAGGTGCAAAAGCGACGATTTTTACTGGAAATTCTTTTGCTGCTTCTTCCGTTGCCACGCACTGTGTAAACATATTTACGCCAGCTTTCGTTGTACAATAAGCGCCCCATCCGAAGTAAGGATTTTTTCCTGCACCAGATGAGATGTTTATAACACGTTTATCTACTTTCCATTCTTTCGTATGTTTCATGAAAGTAGAGGTGAGAATCATAGGTGCAAGTAAATTAATGTGAACGTTCGTAATGAATTGTTCACTTTCTGCTTTTTCAATTGGCTTCATAGGAGCAACCGTACCCGCATTATTAATTAAATGAATAGAAGATACACTGTCTTCTTGAATAGATGAAATGATTTTGTTAAAGTTCGTTTCTAAATTATGTACATCTTGAAGATCTAAGGAGTGGAAAACACAATTGCTATTATATTGTTCTGCGAGTTTCGTAAGCTCTTTATTTTCTCTTCTAGAAATAGAGATGACAGTTGTATTTTTTTCTAACAATTGTGTGGCAATAGCCTCACCTAAACCTTGTGAAGTTCCTGTTATAATAACGTAGCGCATAGTTTTATAAACCCCTCTCATATGTGCGGAATTTTGTTGGACAACGTACATTGTATAGTTTGTCTACATTTTATAGTATAGAGCACTTTTTACTATAATTGAAATGAGATGATTGTGTGCCTTTTATAAATCGGTTTACGACAACAGTACCTGGTGCCGTCACGTTTACTGGGAATACGCTGGGACTTAGCCCTACATCGCCTGCACCAGGTAATATTTTTGGTACACTTGCTGTGTTTACGACAGTAAATACAGCGTTGCAAGTACCAGGATTCCCAGCGGGGACAACAGATGAGTGGCAATTGAATTCTTCAAGTGCAATTTTAAATCTTCCAGCGGGAAGCAGTGTGTTATATGCAGAATTAGTTTGGGCTGGTACTTTCCGGACTGATACGGAAGATGTTTTACCATTTTTAAATGATAACATTACATTTACAACGCCAGCAGGGACGTTTTCTGTTACGCCAGATCCTGCTACCGCGCAGCAAGGTTCAGTAGGAAACCAGTTTTATTATGCTCGCTCTGCCAATGTAACGAATCTTGTTAGTGCAGGTGGAGCAGGCACATATACTACAGGTGCCGTGCCAGCTGCAAGAACTTCAGCTGACCCAACAATTAGCCGTTCAGCGGGCTGGACGCTTGAGGTTGTGTATCAAAATGCAAGTTTACCACTTCGAAATTTGTCAGTATATGCAGGTCAAGAAATTATTGATGCTTCATCACCACCAGTTGATGCTACTATTTCCGGATTTGCTACGCCAGCTACAGGAGCTGTAACAGGAAGGGTACTTGTAACTGCTCAAGAAGGTGATTCTAACATTTCTGGAGATCAACTTCGCTTTGGACCGAATGCGAGTGCTACAGTTGCATTATTCGGGCCGAGAAACCCTGCAAATAATTTCTTCCAGTCTCAAATTTGTAATGACAGCGGAAATTTAGATACGAGCGGTACATTTGGAGATTTAAATCAGCCGTTAGGGGTAGCTTTGGCTGTCCGAAGACAGGGGTGGGATATTACGAATGTAGATGCCTCCGCATCTTTAGTAAACAATCAAACGTCAGCAACTGTTCGATTTGTTACAAATGGAGATGGATACGCTGCAGCTGGTTTTGGTGTTCAAATTGATGCAACAGGTCCAATTATTAATCCTGTTAAATCGGTCAATAGAACAGTCGCAGGGGTAGGGGATACTCTCACTTATACGATTACGGTCCCAAATACAGGAACAGGAAGTGCAGAAAACGTTGTATTACGTGATAGTATTCCGAGCGGAACGACGTTTGTTGCAGGTAGTGTAACGGTAGGAGGGGTAACACAGCCGAATGCGAACCCTGCTACTGGAATTAATTTAGGTACAATCCCAAATAATACGCAAAGAATTGTTACCTTTCAAGTGCGAATAACATCGTTTCCGAACCCCAATCCTATTCCAAATCGTGCAATGGTATCATATCAATTCCGTCCTTTCGTCGGTAGTCCACTTATTACTAGTATGTCTTCTTCGAATACAGTACAAACGACAGTGAATCAAGCAACTATAAGTATGCAAAAATCTGTAGATCTACAGACGGCAACGCTTAATGATGTATTAACGTACACGGTTAATGTGACGAATAATGGAAACGTTACTGCAAACAATGTTATTTTTGTTGATAGTATTCCTGCAGGAACAACATTTGTAGCAAACAGCGTTACGGTAAACGGAGTAGCACGTCCAGGAGCGAATCCAGCAAGTAGTATTAATCTAGGCAGTATTAATGCTTCGCAAACGACCGTAGTGCGCTTTCAAGTTCGAGTAACATCGAACCCTCTTGTCAATCCAATTCCGAACCGTGCAAGTGCAACATTTACCTTTACTCCAGTGCCTGGTCAACAACCAGTTTCTGGGCAAGCGACAAGTAATACTGTAGTTACGACAATTAATATAGCTGATATAACAACGAGAAAAACAGTGGATAAAGCTTTTGCAACGGTTAACGACGTTCTTACGTACACGGTTACAATTCAAAATACAGGAAATGTACTTGCAGCGAACGTTATTTTTCAAGATCCAATCCCAATTGGAACGACATTTATCGCAAATAGTGTGACTGTGGATGGGATTTCACAACCTGGAGCAAATCCAGCGACTGGGTTTACAGTAGCTAATATATCTCCCGGCGGAAGTAGGACTGTTACATTTCAAGTACGAGTTACATCGACGCCATCAGGAGGCACGATTGCGAATCGCGGAAATGTAACTGCTAATTTCGTCGTTATTCCAAATCAGCCACCAATAACGATTAATAGACAAACGAATACAGTTGTGACACAAGTTAATACAGGCGGTTTAAATGTAATAAAAGAAGTGAATACAACGCAAGCCGCAGTAGGGGACACTTTAACGTACACAATTGCCGTTCAAAATACAGGAAACGTTTCGTTAACAAATGTATTTTTCCAAGACGCTATTTCTTCCGCTGTTTCATTTGTTGCAAATTCTGTAACAATTAATGGAGTACCGCAAAGTGGATTGAATCCGAATACAGGATTTTCTCTTCCGAATATTCCTGCGGCTCAAACCGTTGTAGTCACATTTGATGTATTAATTATACAGGATCCAGAAAATGAAGATATTTTAAATCAAGCAAATGTAACAGCAAGTTTTCAAGTGAATCCGAGTGAACCACCCGTAACAATCAATGTTCCGAGTAACATTGTGAATACAACTGTACAATCAGGTAACTTTGAAGTTGTGAAATCAGTAAATACGGATGTTGCAACGGTAGGGGATATTTTAGTATATACAATAGAAGTCATAAACGCAGGTAGTGTACCAGCTACAAATGTATTTTTCCAAGATTCAATTACACAAGGTACATTATTTATTGAAAACAGTGTCTTTGTGAATGGGATCTTACAAGAAGGGGCAGATCCAGAATTCGGATTCCCATTAAATAATTTGCCCGCTGGTGCGAGTGTAATTGTTACATTTGAAGTATTAATTGATGAAGTTCCACTTGGAAATAATGTTGTAAACAGTGCGAATGTTACAGGAGATTTCCTTGTAAATCCAACAGAGCCACCGATTACTGTAACAGAACCAAGTAATACTGTTATGACGGTCGTAAATTCTTCAGGATTAAATGTAATAAAAAGTGTAAGCGCTACTGAAGCTGGTGTAGGAGATACGTTAACGTATACAGTACGTATACAAAATAGTGGGACAGTAGCAGCAACTAATGTATCGTTCCTTGACCCGATTCCAGTTGGAACCACTTTTGTAGCGAATAGTGTAACAATAAATGGGACACCTCAACCAGGTTTAAACCCGACAACTGGATTTCCACTTGCTAATATTCCAGTAGGAGGGATGGTAACAGTTACTTTCCAAGTAACAATCACGAGTGTACCACCAAATAGAGTTCTTCCGAATAATGCGAATGTAACTGCTGATTTCCAAGTAAGTCCTCTCCAGCCACCAATTACAATTGTAACGATTAGTAATATTGTTGTGACGCGAGTGAATGTAGGATCACTTAATATAATGAAGAGTGTAAATACACCACAAGCAGGAGTAGGGGATACGTTAACGTATACGATTCTTATTCAAAATACAGGAACTGTTCCTGCAACGAATATTATTTTTCAAGATCCAATTCCGTCCGGTACTGCGTTTGTAGCAAATAGTGTGACGATAAATGGAGTCGTTCAGCAAGGCGCAGATCCTATGGCAGGATTCCCAGTACCAAATATTCCGGTCGGGCAAACGGCCACGGTTACGTTTCAAGTTACCGTGACGAGTGTTCCGAGCGGTGGAAATATAAGAAACCAATCTAACGTTACTGCCAGTTTTCTTATAAACCCAGCAAACCCTCCAATAACGACTGTTACAAATAGTAATTTCGTTGTGACGCAAGTAAACACAGCACAGTTAAATATACAAAAAACTTCATCTGTACAACAAGCAGCACTTGGAGAAACTTACACGTATTCTGTTGTCATTCGTAATAATGGTACAGTAACAGCAACGAACGTTTCTTTCATTGATCCAATTGCTCCAGAAACAACATTTGTAGCAAATAGTGTAACGATAAATGGAACACCACAACCTGGATTTGATCCAAATGCTGGATTCCCGCTTCCTAATATTGCAGCTGGAACATCATTGACCGTAACGTTCCAAGTTACTGTGGTTGCACCATCTACACGTGGAGCAGTATTAAATACAGCATCTGCTACAGCCACTTTCTTATTAAATCCTTTACAGCCACCTGTAACAACAACGAACTCAAGTAATACAACGGTAGTTACAATACCATTACCTCCTCCTGGTGAAGTAACAGCAACAAAAACAGTTGACGTTGCAACTGGAGCGGTTGGAGATGTATTAACGTATACCGTGCTCATTTCAAACGTAGGAATTATACCAGTTACAGATGTGTTCTTCCAAGATGTCATACCAGAAGGAACAACGTTTGTAGAAGGTAGTGTAACGATAGGTGGAGTGCAGCAATTTGGTGTAAATCCAGAAATAGGATTTACAGTTACGCCATTATTAATCGCTGGTGGAAGTATTGAGGTCACGTTCCAAGTGACCATTACGGAAATTCCAGATAATGAAGTCATCTTAAATGATGCAGATGTTACATTTACTTCACAACCAAATCCGCAGGAACCACCGATTACAGAAACGATATTAACGAATTTAGTCGTTACGACAATTAATATAGCGTCTATTTTTCCGTTAAAACTAGTAGATAAAGAAGTAGCCACTGTAGGAGAAATATTAACGTATGATGTATTGATATTTAATTTCGGAACAGTGCCAGCGACCAATGTTCAATTTATCGATACGACTTCTGCTGGTGTAGCATTTGTACCAGGAAGTGTGAGCATAAACGGGGTACTGGCACCAGGGTTCGATCCTTTCATTGGTTTTACAGTTCCAAATATACCTGTAGATGATTTTGTAGTTGTCACATATCAGGAAGTGGTTACAAGCATACCAGAAGGTGGTACGATTGTTAACTTTGTAGACGTTACAGCTACATTTGCTGTAAGTGAAACAGAACCACCGATTACGGAGACGACGACAAGTAATACGACATTAACAGAAATCAATGAGCCTGGTTTGAATGTTTTAAAATCAGTAAGTCAGCCGGTTGTTGCAGTAGGTGATACAATCACATATACAACAGTAGTTCAAAATACAGGGACAGTGCCAGCAACGAATGTTCAATATAGTGATGTACTACCTTCTTCTATAGCATTCGTGCCGAACAGTGTAACGATAGACGGTGTGTTACAACCTGGATTCAATCCGAATAATGGATTCCCGCTTCCAGATATAAACCCAGGTGAAAGTGTAGAAGTCATCTTCCAAGTAACCGTTGTTAGTGCGCCATCAAACGGAACAATTGCCAATACGGCAAATGTAACTGGAAGTTTTGTATTAGTACCAGGAGAACCACCAGTTATAGTAACAGAGCCGAGCAATACAACACTTACAACTGTAAATAGAGGGCAATTTAATGTTATTAAACAAGTAAATAGGGTTGCTACTCTCGTTGGAGATATATTAACGTATACGGTTCAAATAACAAATACTGGAACAGTAACAGCTAATGCTGTTCAGTTTGTTGATACCATTTCAGCAGGGGCGTCATTTGTACCAAATAGTGTAACGATAAATGGAGTCCTGCAACCAAACTTAAATCCAATTACTGGCTTTGGAGTTGGAGATATACCAGTTGGTGAAACGGTTATCGTGACGTTTCAAGCGACAGTTACAAACATCCCGTCATCAGGAACAATTACGAACGTTGCAAATATAACAGGAAGCTTTACTTTAGTGCCAGGAGAACCACCAGTTGTAGTAACAGAGCCGAGTAATACGACGATAACTAGAGTGAATAGAGGACGATTCAGCGTTATAAAATCTGTAAATAAAGAAGCGACACGATTAGGAGATACGTTAACGTATAGTGTGCAAGTTACAAATACGGGAACGGTAACAGCAACGAATGTTCAGTTTATCGATGTTCCATCACCTAGTTTAGAATTCGTTCCTGGAAGTGTACAAATAAATGGGATTCCGCAAGTAGGTTTAGATCCATTTGTAGGCTTTTCATTACCGGATCTTGCTGTAGGGGATAGCGTATTAATTACATTTGAAGTAAATGTAATCGCAGTTCCGCCTTCTAGTAGTATTATGAATACAGCAAGAGTAACGGGTGATTTCGAATTGATTCCAGGAGAACCTCCGTCTACAATTACAAATTCAAGTAATACGACGGTTACGCCGGTAAATAGAGGTAGCTTAGATATGCTAAAAGAAGTAGACCATTCAATTGTTGGCGTAGGAGAAACGGTAACGTATACGGTTCGTATATTAAATACTGGTACTGCTGATGCAATGAATGTTCAATTTATCGATGTGCTATCTCAGGAAGCTGATTTCGTTCCAAATAGTGTAACGATAAATAGGATTCTGCAACCGGGGATAAATCCGCAAATTGGATTTACGATACCAGATATTCCAGTTGGTGAGACGGCACTTGTAACATATAAAGCTACGATTACAAGTTTTCCGGATGGTGGAACAGTAGTAAACGTTGCTGGAGCGTTAGCAGAATATATTTTAGTACCAGGAGAGCCTCCAGTTACAGTGATGGACACGAGCAATACAGTTATTGTAACGGTAAATACTGCAATCTTATTTGTTGCAAAAGGAGCAAACTTTGAAGTAGCGATGGTAGGGGATGTTGTCACTTACGGAATTGCCGTTATAAATGATAGTACAGTTCCTGTGACCAACATTGTGTTAACGGATATCATTGATCCAAATACGTTATTTATAAATGGCACGGTAACGGTAAACGATGTAGCTCTTCCATTTGCTAATCCAAATACCGGTATTCCATTAGGTGATTTTCAGCCAAATGATGCGGCAATTATTAATTTCCAAGTTGTCATAACAGGAGGGCAAATAAATAATTTAGTCACAAATACTGCTATAGCAAATGGGCTCGCAATTGTAAATCCGAATGAGTTACCAGTAGTAGTGGAAGGTGATAGCAATACAGTTGTTATCCCGTTTATTCCTCAAAATGTCTCAACGACAGTCGTAAAAACGGCAGATTTACAGGCAGCAACGATTGGAGATGTCATTACGTTTACGACAGTTATTACAAATACGGGGGATACTGTCATACAAAATATTCGTTTTCAAGATATGTTAGATAGTAGTGTTCGATTTGTACTTGGAAGTGTAACGGTTGATAATACACCAGTACCAAATGTAAGCCCGGTATCAGGATTTCTTATAGGGAATTTAAATCCAGGTGAAGCACGAACAGTTTCGTTCCAAGTAGTAGTTCAGAGTGCCCCAAGTGGTTCGGGGAATTATATAAATCAAGCAAGTATTCGTTTCGAACATCAAGTAGGCACAGTGTTACCACCTGTTACACAAATAGTAGAAAGTAATATAGTTGTTATTCCATTTGTTCCAACGATAGAACAAATTTGCGAAACGAATCTTAATTGTTTAGGGAAAAGTTCTTTTCAATGTTCTCCGTGTGATCACTTGCAAATAAAGAGAAAATAAATGCAGAAAGAGCATCCTGTAAGAGAAGGATGCTCTTTCTATATGAATCAAGTAGATTCTTTTTCGGGTGAGCTGAAAAATTCATCAATTTTGTCGGAGAGTAGAAATGGAATAGCTCCTTTTATAACAGAAATGTCCCAGTCCCACCATGAGATATTTTCTAGTTTGTCAATTGTTTCTTGTGGGAAACGATATCGAACAAATTTTGCAGGATTACCAGCTACAATTGCATATGGCGGTACATCCTTTGTAACAACACTCTTTGCGCCAATAATGGCACCGTTACCAATCGTAACACCAGATAAAATGCAGGATTGATAACCAATCCATACATCATTGCCGACTACAATATCACCTTTTGAAGAGGGGTGACCAGTAATATGGGCTCCTTCGCTGAAAAGAGCGTTAAATGGATAAGTCGTTATCCAGTCCGCGCGATGTTCTCCGCCAAGTATGAAAACAACTTCTTCTCCTAATGAACAAAACTTACCTATTTTTAATTTCGTTTCATCATTCCAAGAAAAAATAGTTGGACCTACTTTACTATAAGTATAATCACCGATATCATACTTACTATATTCAGGTTTTTGATTTAAATATAACATGATTCTTCAACCTTCTTTCTCAATCAAGAAATAAGCGTGGAATATTATATGCAAGGTGTAGTAAGGTGACCAGTGTTAATAGGTAAAATAAATAAATGGGAGTGGAATGTATGAGATATGAAATGGGATTATATAATAAACCTTTTCAGTCAATTCAATCAGGAAAAAAAGTGTATGAAGTGCGCTTATACGATAAAAAGCGTCAACTCATAAAACAAGGCGATCATATTGTATTTACGAACCTTACGACAGCAGCAACGATGGTTGTAAAAGTAACGGAGATAAAACGATATAAAAACTTTCAAGCAATGTACGAACAAATTGATAAAAAATTATTGGATTGTGAAAATGATAGTTTAGAGGAAATGTTAGAAAGTACATACAAAATATATACGAAAGAACAAGAACAAAAGTGGGGAACAGTTGCGATCGGTATTGAGGTAATAAAATGACAAGAAATCGCGGCGCAGCTATCATTGTGCAGGAAGGGAAAATTGCTCTTATAAAACGTATCCGAGAAGATGAAACGTACTATGTTTTTCCAGGTGGAGGAATTGAAGAAGGAGAAACACCTGAAGAAGCAACAAAGCGAGAAATTTTTGAAGAATTAGGGGTACATATAAAAGTGGAGCATCTAATTGCAAAGATGGAGTATAAGGGTACGGAGTATTATTTTAATGCCGATATTGTAGGTGGAGTTTTTGGAAGTGGTAAAGCTGAAGAATTCGAAATGAAAGATAGAGGGATTTATATTCCGTTATGGTTGCCGATATATGAGTTGGAAAAAGTGAATATAAAACCGTATGAAGTGGTCGGAAATATATTCAATCATTATAAAATATAAGGTCTGACAACATACAAAAAAAACCATTGACATAGTCTTCTGATTTAAGTATTGTATTCGAGTATGTTTATAATCAGGAGGTTTATATGAGCAATCAAACAACTACACATCATGTGAAAATGACAACAGCAGATCCATCTGGAATTGGTCTATTTGGATTAGCGATGGTAACACTTGTAGCATCATCTCAAAAGTTAGGCTTAACAGATGGCGTTTCACTAGTATTACCATGGGCAATCTTTTTAGGAGGATTTGCACAAATCTTTGCTTGCATTCACGATGCAAAGCATAACAATACATTCGGTACAACAGCATTCGGTGCATACGGTCTATTTTGGCTAGGTGTTGGAATGACTTGGTTAATTCAACTTGGAGTATTTGGCGAAAAATTAGCACAAGCTGCAGATTCAAAACAGCTTGGTGTAGCCTTTATCGGATATTTAATTTTCGCAATCTTTATGACAATTGGTGCAATGGAAACACATAAAGTATTATTTATGATTTTCGTCCTTATTGATTTCTTATTTATCGGTCTTTCATTAAGTACTTTAGGTGTTATGCCGCATGCAATGCATAATTTAGCAGCATATTCTGAACTTCTTATTTCATTATTATCTTTCTATGGTTCAGCAGCAGCAGTGTTAAACACACACTTTGGTAAAGTTGTTTTACCAGTTGGAAAGCCGTTTGGTATTTTTAAAAAGTAATAAAAAGCACAGATGATTGTATAGTCATCTGTGCTTTTTATATGGAATAAATAAAAATAAAAAATACAATTGAAATTGATTCTCATTATTAATATAATGAGAATGAGAATCATTTATTGTAAGAGGGGGATGCCAAAGTGGCGAAAATTTTAATAGCTTATGCAAGTATGTCAGGAAATACAGAGAGTATTGCTGATTTAATTAAAGTTAGTTTAGATGCTTTTGATCATGAAGTAGCATTGCAAGAAATGGAAGGCATGGATGCTGAAGAATTATTAGCTTATGATGGAATCATTTTAGGATCTTATACGTGGGGAGATGGGGAATTACCATTTGAAGCGGAAGATTTCCATGATGACTTAGAAAATATAGATTTATCAGGGAAGAAAGTAGCGGTATTCGGATCAGGTGATACGGCGTATGAACTATTTTGTGAAGCGGTAACGATATTTGAAGAAAGACTTGTAGAGCGCGGTGCAGAGCTTGTACAAGAAGGGTTGAAAATCGAACTAGCTCCAGAAGATGAAGAGGATGTTGAAAAATGCAGTAATTTTGCAATTGCATTTGCTGAGAAGTTCTAAGAATGGGAGTGTCAACGTGGAGACAATGTTAAGTGCGACCGCTATTACAAAGTTAAGAGATGGAAAGCTTATGTTAGCTACTACATATAATGGTTTATTTATTGAACAAGACGGAGAATGGAAACAAATTTTAAATGGTTTTCAAAAACGAATTAGGGATTTACATAGCGAAGATAATGTAGTGTATGGTGTAGGTGACGAAGGAATTTTTATTCGTAGTATGAATGGTGGAGAGAATTGGACGGTTCAACGTTTTCCAACAAAGGCAACGAGTTGGAATGTATGTAGTAATATAGAAGGAACTGTCATTGCTCATGGAGATAAAACGTTGTATCATTCGAATGATTTTGGTTCGACATGGGAAACCATTCATCCATTTCTTGAATATGGTGGCGGAGCACCATCTATTCGATCGTTGTTTTTATATAAACATTACTTATTTATCGGTACGAAAATACATGCTAAATATGGTGGTGTTTGGCTCTTTAATTTGGAGACACTTAAATTAAAGAGGATTAAAATCGTGATGAATCAAATGATCTCAGCGTTGACTTTACACAACTCTTATTTAGTAGCAGCCAGTGGATCATGCAAAGGCATTAGCGGGAATATTTCTTTTTGTAAAATAAATGAAAGTATTGAGAGTGAAAAACCATATTGGCACACATGTCAAAGTGAGCAAAAAGCAAGTAGCTATTTAGACTTAAGTGTAGATCAACATGTGTTATATACAACGTCAACGCAAAATAAGGCTGGGATTAGTACTGTTTGTCGTGTACTTTTAGAAGAAGGAATTGTAACAGTATGTGATTCAGTTAAAGGGCATGGCTGGCGCATTGTGAACCAAAAAGAAGCCTATTTTATAGCGGGATCAGGTGAATCAAAAGCGATGCAGTGGAAGAAAAAAATTGTATAGCAAAAAAACTTTGCTTTTATTATATTGATATGATATATTATATTTAAACCATTTTACTTTTAATAATATAGAGATTTAAATGAGCTGTAACTTCCGAGGAGGATAGCAATGTTAAATCTCCTCAGAGTTGCAGTTTTTTTAATGTCTGACTTATTTTTGTAAAGTGGTTGAAAATGAATATGTACATATAGGTACATTGTAGGAGGATTTTTTACATGCAAAACGGTAAAGTAAAATGGTTTAACTCAGAAAAAGGTTTCGGATTCATCGAAGTTGAAGGCGGAGAAGACGTATTCGTTCATTTCTCAGCTATCCAAGGCGAAGGTTTCAAAACTTTAGAAGAAGGTCAAGAAGTTACTTTCGAAGTAGAACAAGGTAACCGTGGACCTCAAGCTACAAACGTTAACAAGAAGTAATTGTGGAAGAAAGAAGGGCTTGCCCTTCTTTTTTTTTGCGTTTTAATTGAAGAACCTCCTATGTACATAGCATAATGAGATTGAATTTTCGTTTTTTAGATGAAGTATTACATGCATAAAGTGTATGAATAAATAAATACTGAAAATAAAGTATGTGTGTGAAAAGGAATGTAGAAAGAGGTAAATAAATTGAAAAACGCTACACATTTTATTGTGTTTGATATAGAGAGAAATTTTAGGCCATATAAATCAGAAGATCCGTCAGAGATAGTTGATATCGGAGCTGTAAAAATAGAAGCAAGTACAATGAAGATAATTGGAGAATTTTCGGAGTTAGTAAAACCCGGTGCACGACTTACTCGTCATACGACAAAATTAACGGGAATTACAAAGAAAGATTTAATGAATGTAGAGAAATTTCCACAAATTATAGAGAGATTTATTCAGTTTATCGGAGAAGATTCTATATTTGTTACATGGGGAAAAGAAGATTATCGATTTCTATCTCATGATTGTACGTTACATGCTGTAGAATGCCCTTGTATGGAAAAAGAAAGAAGAATTGATTTACAAAAATTTGTTTTTCAAGCGTATGAAGAATTGTTTGAGCATACACCAAGTTTACAATCTGCAGTAGAACAGCTCGGTTTAATATGGGAAGGGAAGCAGCACCGTGCTTTAGCGGATGCTGAGAATACAGCGAACATACTTCTTAAAGCATATAGCGAGAGAGATATTACTAAAAGGTATAAAAGGCATGGTGAACTTGAACTAGTAGAGAACGGAAAACTAACAGAAAAAGCGAAAAAAAAGATGCGAAAATGGGTATTTAAAGAAATGAGAAAAAATACTGAGCGTCCTTTCGTTTGGAGTACATTTGAAAGTAGCGACACGTGGGAAAGTATAACGGAAAGATATTATATAAGTGAACCAACAATAGAACTTCTGAAAAAACATTTTCGTACGGCGGTTCGAAAAGCGGAAAGGCAGATTAGGTATTTGGCTGAGATGGAGAAGAATGCAGAGGTTAAATGACATTCTTCTCTATTTCTAGCTACATAAATTTACTGTCATTGTATTGATGGATGAATAAAGTATTCATATAAATAGGAATTGATTTATTGTGCTACTTTGAAATTTAAGGTGTGGTAAGAAATTTTTTAATATATTCATAAAATTAGAGCCCATAGAAATGAAAGAGGGTAAAGTTGAATGGAAGCAATCTTTAACATTGTAACAGTTTTAGTTTTTGGGATAATATTTACCACGCTATTAGCGGTAATTACACTTCCTTTCATAGCACAGAAGAAGAATTGGAAAAGGCTTAATATATCTTTAAATCGTGGTGTATTAAAGATTAAAATAGAAGAGTAAGCTAAGAGTCTTATATATATATATGGGAGGTGTGATAGTGATAGACTTGGATATTAACGATGTTACCGTACAGATGGAATTAAACGGAGTCTTTTGGAATGAGGATGGGATTGCTGAAATGACGGTGACTACAAAAGAAGAACATTCTCTTATTCTTCGTCTAGTAGTTGATTTAGAAAGGAAAACGATTAGGGCGACGAGTGCTGAAATAGTGAATGGATTCTGTCCTCTGTGTAAACAGAAAAGGAACGAATGTAGTGAACTTAATGACTTACAAAATAAAATGGAAATTTTAGAAGAGGCCTACGATTGGGTGAGAGAGCATCCGGAATATCGTTTTCAGTTATCCTTTTACGAGTACAATAAGTTTGAGGTAGTGAAGTGAAATTTTCACTTGAACAACATACATAGTGACTAAAAGAACTCGGTCCACTAAAAATATTGAAGAAGATACTTTTAATGGAAATGAGCTTGTACAACAAGGAAGCGATATACTTAATACTGCAACAAATGTCTTCTTGAATCAAAAATAAACATATTTTGTTATAAAGCAGAAAAACCGATTCTTAGTAGAATCGGTTTTTAATATAAATGAAAACTATGCCCCAAATAAAAGAGCGCTTATTAAAAGCGCCCAGTAAAAACAGTTAAATAGAAGAATTTATTCAATCCCGTTCGGATCATAAGAATACTGCTGCTTATTCTCAATCCGTTCAATTACGTCTTGCAACTCGTCTGGCTTCAGAAACTCAATTGGAGAGAAGCCTTTCTCAAATGTAAGTGTATCAGCCTCAATCATTAATACGTATCGGTCATTTACCTTTGCGATATGTATTTGATCCCCGAAATCAGCAAGTAGGGCTTTCACAGAGATATGATCTGCTTTTAGCTTCAATTCCACTTCAGGCGCATGCTCGACGATTTGAGCGGTAGCTTCCATTACTTCTTCGGTTGAAAATTGTTCCATAATTTCGCGTTTCGGACTGGCAGCCCATACTTCCATTGCTTGGTCGAACTGTTCGCGTTCTTCCGTACCTTCTTCAAATACATCTTCAATTTGGTCATATACCATGTCCATTACTTGTGTTTTCATAATTTCAGGCATAGAGCGTTCGTATTCGACGAATTTTAAGAAGTCTTCAAAGTAACGGGCGTGTGATGCTTGGTGAATCTTTAGCTCGCCCACTTCGACCATACCTTCTTCGGGCATGTACGGATATTGGATAGATTTCATATTTTTTGTTGTGATGGCCATTTCAACGTTACGAATTAGTGTGGATTCATCGGAAATGGAAGCGACTTTTGGCTCGAAGTCACATTTCATAACGAAGACGAATGGATCATCAAAGTATTTGCGTAGTTTAGCTTGCGCAATTAAAAATACACCACCGCGTACAGCACTTGTGTCAAGATATGTATAAACGAGAGGTTCGCTCATATCTTTGAAGTTTTCCTTCGTTTCTGCAAAGCGCATGCGATTAAATAAGTTGTAATGAGGATTTGAATCAAGTTCGTGCCCTTCTTCTACAATAAAGCGACCGATCTTTGTCGGAGCTTGCTCTGTTTTCGCATGACGTTCTACTTTTCTCTTTGAAATTTTTAATAATTCTCCATTCAAAAATTCTTTTAAGGAGCTATCTTCATACTCTTCAGCGTCTAATGTTTGAAAATGTTTGTAGCGTTTATCAACAGCTTCACCTTTTCCTTCTACTTGTACAACATAAAAGGAAAGATAATTTATTTCAAAATCCATATTTATCACCTTGTTTCATTTCATTAACTCTTATCAGTATAGAGATGGAAAAAACTTTCGTCAATTTATATAAGGAAGGGGAAGCCCCCTTCCTTCATATATTTTTTATTTCCGAAATTAAAATCCGTCTTCTAATGCTGAAAATGGAATGTTCAGTCTGTTTTCTACTGTACGTAAACGTTGGTTTAAGCGGTTTAATCTACGTGTATGACGTTCAACCGTGTTTTCTAATTGACGTACTCTTTGTTCAAGCTCATTTACTCGTCTTTCTAATTGACGGTTTCCAGCACCAGGAAAAGAGATTGGAAGTTGGAATTGTCGAGTTTGATCATATGGATTAACTTGTTCTACTGGATCTATATATTGTTGGTATTGTGCTTGTAAATCATATTGAGGTTGATAACCAGTTTGGTTATATGGATCGTATGGATTGTAGGGGTACATAAAAACATCCTCCATTTCTTTAAAATAGGTTAATTCACCATAATGTATGTGTAAAAGCGGAGTGTGGCACGGCAAATACCTATTTATGTTCACAGGATGTTTTTTATAAATACGAATATGGAGTTTTACATTTGTATTTCGTTCGTTTTATGGTATATACTGGATAATAGGGAGAGGTTACGTAAAGGTTACAATTCTATCAAACTCAAACTTTTATGTAAATATATATAGACATTTGGAAAAGAAAAGAGTAATTTATATAGAGTAAAAAATAACTTGTAACAATTTATAAATATATTGTAAAATGATTGTAACAAAACATACATAAAAATGAAATAATACATAAAAGTAGTATTGGGGAAAAGGGGAGAGTATATTGTTCCGTAAAGTAAAGGGTATATTAGTTGGGGTTTTATGTGTAGCTGTAGTGAGTGGCTGTGGTACAAAAGTAAGTGATGTTGCATTAGTAAGTGATATTGGTGGCCACACGGTAGAGGCTAAAGCAGAAGTACAGGATTCTATTAGTTTAGTAGATGGGCGTACAGGTACGGAAGTAAAAAAGTTAGATTTGTCGAGTCTAGGTTATTTTGAAGATGAAGCGAAATTTAAAAAATCAGTTGAGAAGGTTGCTAGGGAAGTTGGGAAAAATGTTGACAAAAAGATGGTCCCTTCACGTCTAGGATCTGATGGAAGTTGGCAAGAAGGGAAACCTTCTTATGAATTAATGGAAAAAGAATTAGTAGATAAATTATTAAACGTAGGTATGTGGGATTCTTCCTATCAATTACCTATTGTTGAGAAGAAGCCTACTGCAACATTAAGTGATGCGCAAGGAAGTGGTACGGTAATTGGTAGATATGAAACGAATTTAGGTGGCTCAACAGGTGGCCGTATTGAAAATATTCGTTTGTCAGCAGCGAGCATAAATGGAGTTGTATTAGCAAAAGGAGACCGTTTCTCTTTCAATGCATTAATTGGTGATACAACGCCAGATAAAGGATATCAATTAGGAAAAGAAATTGTAGATGGTAAATTAGTAGATGGATATGGCGGTGGTGTTTGTCAAACATCATCAACATTATACAATGCGGCAGATCAAGCTGGTTTGAAAATGGTAGAGAGAACAACACATTCTAAAACGGTAGGTTACGTTCCACAAGGAAGAGATGCTACAATTGCATATCCATACTTAGACTTAGTGTTTGAAAATACGAATGATGCACCTGTGAAGCTTTATATGGGCATTCAGGGCGGAAAGTTAGTTGCTGAAGTACATAAAATGCGATAAGAATTAGAACAGACTATTTTTGTAAAGTCACCTTTTCTGAAAGTTAGAAGAGGTGACTTTTTATTATGAATATAAAAATAATTGTAAATTCTGACTTTTCTTATTTACATAGGATGATTTTAGTTGTATCCTTCATAGTAACGGTTATATGTAATGGAAGAATATTGGGATAAGGAGATGGAGTTATTCATGGTACAAATTCATCCGAAAACACGTATTGGTCATGTTGAATTTAAGGTGATAGATTTAGAACGTCAAATTGCCTTTTATGAGAATGTTGTAGGCTTAGAAGTAATTAAGCAAGAGGGGAATAAAGCATATTTATCTGGAAAAGGTGGAAAGAATACATTACTTGTTCTTGAAAAGTTAGAGGACGGGGTACTGCAAGAGCCGCGTACGACTGGTATATATCATGTAGCCTTTTTAGTTCCGACTCGTGAGGCATTTGCTTCGGCATTATTTGGTGTGATTCGTAATAAGAATGTAATTGATAGTCCGACTGAGCAAGAGGGACGTTATACATATTCAAATGAAATTTTACCAATTTCAAGGTTTAATAGTGCAAGTGATCATACGTATAGCGAAGCGTTTTATTTACAAGACTTAGAGGGAAATGGTATTGAAATTTATGCGGATCGTCCGCGTGATCAATGGGGAGAAGGGCCAGGAGGAAGTACCCCGCTGGATTTAAAAGACCTAGCAACGCTTGTTGATTATGAGTTTGATGGATTACCTGCTAATACGGTCGTTGGACACGTGCATTTACGAATTGCTGATGTAGAGGAGTCAAATGAATTTTATGTAGATACAATAGGGTTTGAAGTGCAACAACGCGAAGATGACTGTTTATTCATTTCTGCAGGAGGATATCATCACCATATAGGGGCAAATACGTGGAACGGAGTAAATAATCCGTACCCACCGACACATGCAACTGGATTAAAAGTGTATACGATAGTACTGCCGCATAAAGAAGCCTTAGATGAAGTAAAAGAAAGATTAATAGAAAAACAGCATGGAATAAATGAGATTTTAACTGGATTTACTGTAGTAGACCCGAGTGGTATTACAGTACAGTTCGAAATAGAAACAGCATAAAAGAAGTCGGAAGGTGTATAATTACCTTCCGACTTCTTTTTGATACGTAATCCAGGTAGCACAAGGATTGAAAGGAACGGATTTTAATATCTCCATTGCATATATACTTGTTGAATCGAATTCACCTTGAATGAAAGAATAGCCGTGTTTATTTGCATACATAAATTGTTCGAAAACGAGCAGTTTCAGTAAGGATAAATCGTCTTTCGTGTGAGTTCCGCACCATCCTAGTTCTACCGTATTATCCTTTTCTGATGTATGGAGGAAAGAGTATGCCATAATTTGATGCTCTTCATTTATAATGAGAAAGCTCCCATCTAGTAGTACGTCATCAGCTAAAATCATCTCTTGCCAAGTTTGTAGTGGGAATGAGGCAACGGGATTTGCTAGGTGGGTTTGCTCATAATTTTCTTTTACTAAGTAGGCTAGTTTTTCTAATAAATTATTATTTGATACGATGTTCGATAAAGTTTGTACATGATAATTTGAATTAGGGACTATATCGATAGAAACTATTTTTTGTAAGTCTAATATCGGCATATATGTTCTTCGAATTTCCGTAAAATTATGTTCTTCAAAAAACGTTTTTAAATGAGCTGATGTTTCCCATATAGAGGTTTGTAATGGGAGTTTAAAGTTTTCTCGCTTTTGAATCTCGTTTAATAAAAATTCTTCAATGTGTAGCTCTGCATAGAAAGGATTCGTATATATTCGAAAGTATGTGCAGTATGGATGGAAGTTACTGCCCCAGGTGAAAAAGATGCCTACTACATCTTTTTTATAGTAGGCAACATACGCACATTTTGTTTTATTATCTCGTAATAAGTGAAATACGTACGATTCTTCATTGTATAAATCAATAAGTTGTTTTACTTGTAGCTCATTATTTTTACTATACTTCTCTATAACAAGATTATTTTCATTGGAGGACTTCATCATAGCTCAATCCAAAAACGTCTTACTACATTCCCATCTTCCTCAATGAAATCCTCATCACGAAGCCCGCCGTTATGTAAAATTGTTTTTTCTGAAGCAGTATTTACTTCATCGCAAACGATCAGTGCTTTCGTGATGTTTAATTGCTTCGCTTTTTCCAGTGATAATGCTAGTAATTTCGTAGCATAACCTTTTCTTCTTTCAGAAGGGCGAATGCCATAACCGATATGACCGCCAGCGTTAAATAAGTGTTCGGTTAAACTATGGCGTATATTAACAGTTCCTACAATTCTATTATTATCTGTAACGAGCCAATATGTAGAGTCTGGTACCCAAGATTCAGGAAGGTTTACTCCGTTATGTGCATCGAGTAGTTCTTGCACCATAGCGGGGAAGTTAGAAGGGTCTTTTGAAATAACCCACGGAATCATCGTTTCACCGCTATCTTTCCATTCGTTATAAAAATCTAAGTATTCGTCTTGTAAATCGGTAGTAGGTGTAAGCAAAGAGACGTTCATTGTGAGTAAGCTCCTTTATTTATGTAGTATGTATAAAAAAATCACGACATGAAATGAAAACGTTTTCTTAATTTTCTCAACCTCATTTCATGTTATCCACCTTTGTTTTTTCAAGAAAATGAGTGGATGTTTAAAATTAGAATTTATTTATTTTATGTTAATATTTAAAATATTAACATAAAATGGCCTAGGTATTAAGTGTATTTTAGTAAAATTCCTTCATATCGATACATGGATGTGTGTGATAATTTTTATTTTATCTATCTATAATGAATGAAAGGGGGAAGGGCTCGTGAGTGTAAATATTGATTTCATTATACGAATCGGTGTTGCTGGTTTGTTAGGAGCAATAATCGGTATTGAAAGGGAAATTCGATCAAAAGAAGCGGGCTTAAAAACACATTTCCTAGTAGCGGTAGGAAGTGCTTTAATAATGGTCGTTTCGAAATATGCTTTTTCAGATATTATGAATGAAGATCATATGGCACTAGATCCGAGTCGTATTGCAGCGCAAGTTGTTAGTGGAGTAGGTTTTTTAGGTGCAGGTACAATTATTATTCAAAAGCAGGCGGTGAAAGGATTAACGACAGCAGCTGGTTTATGGGCTACAGCAGGAATTGGATTAGCAATTGGTGCTGGTATGTATGTAGTAGGAATTGGAGCGACGATTCTCGTTTTAATTGGTTTAGAGATTGTAAGTCGTATTTTTAAGGTGCAATTTTTATTTCCGCAAAATATAATGGTGCAAATGTGTATAAATAAACGTGAAGCAGTACAACAAATATTAGAAACACTTCATATGAAAGGCATTCCAATACTTTCATATGAAGTGGAAGCTTCACAGCAAGGGATAGAAATTGTTTATAAGGTAGGGATGCAACTGAAAAACATATCGTCAGAAGAAAAGAATGAGTTTATTCAGCATATGCAAACATTACCAGAAGTTACATTCATAAAGTTAAAATCATAGTTTTGAAAACGAGGATAGATGTAGCGGGAATTTCGCTATTATCTATCTTTTTTTGATATAAAACGCACATAAAGTCAAGTGTTAATTTTGCATGGTATGGATACATGTGTGAACGTTACCTTATTTTTTCTCAATACAGTATAAAAAGTAAAAATAGTAAAATAATGGTGCGGTACACTAAAAAATGTAAGGTAGGGGAGAGCATGAAAGGCTATTCAAAAAAAGTGTTAGTAGGGGTAAGTTTTGCTAGTTTAATGTTAGGGAGTTTTCAAGGGGACGCATTGGCAGAAGGTACAAAGGGAGAGCAAGTTTCATATCGGAATGTGCTCAAAATGGAGCCGATTGGTTTACAATTACCAGTGCAAGAATTAGCTCATTCATCAAAAGTGTTGGAAAATAAGTCTTTTGAGAAAAGGCTACAATTTGCTGATTTGTCACAAAGACCGCCTGAAGTGAAAAAGGAAAGTAAGCAATTAGCTGTAGCGAAAACGTATACAATTGCTGAATTAAATCAATTGAGCAATCAGCAGTTAGTGGACTTACTTGTAACAATTGATTGGGAGCAAATTACTGGGCTATTTCAGTTTAATAAGGATAGTCTTGCATTCTATCAAAATGATAGTAGAATGCAGGCAATTATTGATAAATTGAACCAGCAAGGACAAGCTTATACGAAAGATGATTCAAAAGGGATTGAGACTTTAGTAGAGGTGTTACGATCTGGTTTTTATTTAGGATTTTATCATACAGAATTAAGTAAACTAAATGAGCGAAGCTATCATGATAAATGCTTACCTGCACTAAAAACGATTGCGAATAACCCGAATTTTAAACTCGGTACATTAGAACAAAATAGAGTTGTCTCATCATATGGAAAATTAATTGGAAATGCTTCAAGTGATGTGGAAACGATCACATCAGCTGCAAAGATTTTTAAACAATATAATGATAATTTTTCTACATTGGTAGATAATCTTTCAGCTGGAAATGCGATTTACGATATTATGCAAGGTGTTGATTACGATATTCAATCGTATTTGTACGATACGAGAAAAGCACCGAAAGATACAATATGGTATCAAAAAATTGATAGCTATATTAATGAATTAAGTCGTTTTGCCTTAATTGGAACGGTGACAGCGAAAAATGGTTGGTTAATTAATAATGGTATTTATTATACAGGTAGACTTGGTACGTTCCATAGTACAGAAACGAAAGGATTACAAGTTGTAACAGATGCCATGAAAATCTATCCGTATTTAGGTGAGCAATATTTCGTAGCTGCTGAGCAAATTGCGACGAATTATGGCGGGAAAGATGCGAATGGTAAAGTGGTTGATCTAGATCAAATAAGAGAAGATGGTAAGAAAAAATATTTACCGAAAACGTATACGTTCGATGATGGAGCAATTGTGTTAAAAGCTGGAGATAAGGTGACTGAGGAAAAAGTAAAACGTCTATATTGGGCGGCAAAAGAAGTGAAGGCACAATTCCATCGTACGGTTGAAAGTGACCAGCCGTTAGAAAAAGGCAATCCTGATGATGTATTAACGATGGTTATTTATAATAGCCCAGCTGAATATCAATTTAACCGTCAATTATACGGGTATGAAACGAATAACGGCGGTCTTTATATAGAAGGAACAGGTACGTTCTTTACTTATGAACGTACGCCAGAAGAAAGCATTTATAGTTTGGAAGAATTGTTCCGACATGAGTTCACGCATTATTTACAAGGTAGATATGAAGTGCCAGGACTTTGGGGACAAGGGAAGATGTATGAGAATGAGAGATTATCTTGGTTTGAAGAAGGGAATGCGGAGTTTTTTGCAGGTGCAACGAGAACAGATAATGTTGTACCGAGAAAGAGTATTATAGGAGGCATATCTTCAAATCCAGCAGAACGTTATACAGCAGAGAGAACGTTAAACGCAAAATATGGAACGTGGGATTTCTATAATTATTCCTTCGCTTTACAATCGTACATGTACAATAAGAGATATGATATGTTTGACAAAATTCATGATCTTATTAGGAAAAATGATGTAACAGCATATGATGCATACCGCTCTGCTTTAAGTAAAGATGCGAATTTAAATAAAGAGTATCAAGACTATATGCAAATGTTAGTAGATAACCGTGAGAAATATAATGTTCCATTAGTATCAGATGATTATTTAGCGACGCACGCACCGAAACCAGTTTCAGATATTGCAGCAGAAATTACAGCAGAAGCAAAATTAAGTAATGTATCAGTTAAGAAAAACAAATCACAGTTCTTTCATACATTTACACTACAAGGAACATATACAGGTACGACTGCAAAAGGAGAATATGAAGACTGGAAGACAATTACACAAAACGTAAATGATACGTTAAAACGTTTAAGTGCGAAAGAATGGACAGGCTATAAAACAGTAACAGCTTATTTCGTAAATTACCGTGTGAATGCAGCAGGACAATTTGAGTATGATGTTGTATTCCATGGGATTAATACAGAAGAAGGTGCTGTGAATAAAGCGCCAGTTGCGGTTATAAACGGCCCATATAGCGGAAATGTAAATGCAGCAATTTCGTTTAAAAGCGATGGATCGAAAGATGAAGATGGAAAAATTGTTGCTTATAAATGGGAGTTTGGTGATGGTACTGTAAGTAATGAACAAAATCCGACTCATGTATACACAAAAGAAGGAACATATACGGCAAAATTAACAGTAACAGATGACAAAGGATTAACGAATACTGCTACAACGAATGTAACGATTCAAAAGAAAGAAGATAATAGTGTAGAAAAAGAGCCGAATAACTCATTCCAGACAGCAAATAAACTGCAATTCAATCAAGTTTTACGTGCTAGTTTAGGAAACGGTGATACGAGTGATTACTTTGAAATAAATGTGGAAACGGCGAAAAACCTGCAAATTAATGTAACGAAGGAAAATAATATTGGAGTAAACTGGGTTCTTTATTCGGAAGCAGATTTAAATAATTACGTTACGTATGCCCAGCAAGAAGGAAATAAGTTAGTAGGAAGTTACTACACGTATCCAGGGAAATATTATTTACATGTGTATCAGTATGGCGGGGGAACAGGGAATTATACGGTAGAAGTGAAATAGTAAAAAGGTCGCCGTAAGTGGCGACCTTTTTGTTGCGTGTTATACAAAAAAATTTACAAAAGCTTGATAGGCACTACCAAGAGAAAATAACGTAGCTACCATATGTGCAGTCCATTTAGGCATATTTAATTTCAATACGGTATTGTACAAGATTCCATATAAGGGGGCCTGCCGACGAAACGCGGAAATTATACGCTAAGCATAAGTTTACCAATAAAATAAAAAACAAAGTCTGTAAATTTATGTAAAATAATGATATAATTTAATTGAATATAAAGAAAAAGGAAACCAATACAGCTTGTGCGTATGCAGTGCATTTTGGTCTAGGTCGCAGTCTTTTAACGTGCTCGAACTACAGGAGGAGTAAGCATATTCCCGATGGATCCATTTCTGCACTTCCATTATTTTGGGAAACCCCTGGTATCCAAGACTACATTTTACCCTTACATTATTTTTTTGATGTAGCTCTTGAAGATAAAAACTATTTAATTTTCAAGGAACAGTTATTAACTTAAAACTTATTATACTAGGAGGGTGTATCATGAAAAAAATATGCTTTGTATTAATTGTCGACGCTGGTATAAATTATGGTTCAATATTTTCTCTACCATTTTTAAGGAATCACGATGATTTGAAGGAATATTTTTCTGAGTATTATGATGTTTCGATTAATTATATTAGGGATAAAAACTCAGTTGACTATTTGGTAGTTCCCAAACCGTGTCCACCTTTTGATAATGAAAATAATCTTCCAATAATTGAAGTACCAGCAAACTTATTTATGGAAAAGGATTTTGAAAAAATAAAGACTTATATAGACAATTATTTTTCTAATAACTCATAAAGAAAATAAAAGTATAAAAAGAAGTCCGATAAAAAACGAGTGGTGAAGATTCAATGA
This sequence comes from Bacillus cereus group sp. Bc031, assembly GCF_027716265.1. NCBI lineage: Bacteria > Bacillati > Bacillota > Bacilli > Caryophanales > Bacillaceae > Bacillus > Bacillus cereus group sp. Bc031. The sequence goes on along the minus strand of NZ_JAQFUL010000009.1, from coordinate 33,927 downwards.
ATAAGGCACAAGCAACATTAGTAAATTACCAGCACCAACTAGATTTAGCTTCTTATTGGGGAGATGGTACCACTTCGTCTTCAGATGGGATGGGCATGCAAATGGAGGTTTCATCTTTACATGCAGACGCAAATCCACAGTACGGAACAGGTAAAGGTGCTACCATTAAAGTCCGATTAGTGAAGGCTAATAATCAGTGGGAGATGAAGAAAACCCCCACTAATTAAAGTTTCACTTTATCGCTTTATGAGTGATCAATTCTCTAGCTTTCATACAAAAGTGATTAATCCGAATGCTAGGGATGCCGTTCATGTCATTGATGGTTTACTACATCACGAAACAGATTTACATATTGAAGAGCATTCTATTGGATTATTACGCCTCTTAGAACATAAATAAAACCCTTGATTTTCTGCTTAGCGTAGATAAATCAAGGGTTTTTCTTTCAAAATCTTTTTACGCGTTATAGCCGAATAATTTTAAATCTTCCCCTGAGTTCGAAATGATCTCTTCGAACTTCAATCCTACTTTTTCTAAAAGCTTTCCTGACTGGATGTTATCAGTAGTAGTAATGGCTACAATTCGTTTCAGACCTAGTTTTTGTACTCCGTATTCGATTACAGCAGAAGCTGACTCGTAGCCATATCCTTTCGAACGGAATTTCTCTAAAAAGGCAAAGCCGATATCAACATCTTCTAATGAATCTCTTTTAATAAGGCCACACATACCGAGCGGAGTGAGATCTTCTTTTCGTTCTACTAAGTAAAGGCCGAAGCCCATTTTATTATACATATCAACGGGGCCGTTTAAGATGTATTTTTTTGCATCTTCTAAGTTTTTAATCCTTTTATCACCGATATACTGAATCCATGCAGGATCGTTTACTAACTCGAGAATAAATGGAGCATCTTTTAGATGAAACCAGCGAAGAACGAGTCGTTCCGTTTCAAGAACTATCACAATCTACTGCACCACCTTTAACATTTATAATCATTAGTATGGATTGTGTAATACAAAATCGCAACATATTTTATAAGATCCAGGATTGTTCACATAAAGTTCGTTTGTTTTGCATAAAGGGATATTTTATAATTAGAATTGATTGTAAAGAGTGAGATGCTTATACAATGACTCCTAGGTGACTAGGAGTTTTTACTATATAACTATCATTATTACTAAATATGACACACTACACATTCTACTCAAGGAGGTATATAATGAAGAAATTATATAATGCATCGTTTACGTATTTGATTATCGGTTTATTATCAGGGATTTTCGCTAGGGAGTATGGAAAGTATAAAGGGATTGTAGGATCTACTTTGTTAAACCTTTTACATACACATACACTTGTACCCGGCTTTTTCTTCTTTTTAATTGCTTTAGGATTAGCAAAAGTATTCGCGTTTCATGAAGCGAAAAGTTTTAATAAGTGGTTTGTTGTACATAATATCGCATTAATATTAATGTTAGGTTCATTGGCAGCAAGAGGTCTTCTTCAGTTAAATGGAGCGGACTTTAAAGGGTTAACTTATATTGTTGGGTTTTCTCATTCGCTGATGGCATTTACTTTAATTTGGTTTATGTTGTTAATAAAGAAGTCATTTAAAATATAGTTTTATAGAAAAGAACTTGCAGTAATTGTTGCAAGTTCTTTTTTTATTCGAAAGTAAGAAATGAATTTCGTATATGTAAAACTTGAATTATTTAATTTTTCGGATTATTATGTATAAAACAGTTAACATATTTTGTAATTCAAATTTATAGAAAGTAGGAGAGTGTAAGATGGAAATAACGGTAGAGCGTTTAGTAAATGAATTAAAGGGTGTACTTCCCGAAGATCGAGTAGTAATCAATACAACAGTAAGAGAGTTACATAGTAAAGATGAATCTTATCATGCTAGTAGTTTACCTGATGTAGTAGTTTTTCCGAAAACGACCGAAGAGGTTAGCACGATAATGAAAATAGCGAGTGAGCACGGGACACCCGTCGTTCCGTTTGGGGTAGGTTCTAGTTTAGAAGGACATGTAATTCCTTATGAAAAAGGAATTACGGTTGATTTTTCATTAATGAACAAAATTCTTGAAATAAGAGAGAAAGATTTTCTGGTGAAAGTACAGCCAGGAGTGACTCGTTCTCAGCTCAATAAAGAATTGAAGAAATACGGATTGTTTTTTAGTGTGGATCCAGGAGCAGATGCAACGTTAGGGGGAATGGCTGCTACAAATGCAAGCGGAACGACAGCGGTTAAGTATGGAGTAATGCGTGATCAAGTTCGTGATTTAGAAGTCGTTCTTGCTGATGGGGAAGTAATACATACTGGGAATTTAGCTGCGAAGTCGTCATCAGGTTACCATTTAAATGGTGTTTTCGTAGGATCAGAAGGTACGCTTGGATGCTTTACAGAGTTAACATTAAAAGTATACGGCATACCAGAGCATGTTATGGCCGCGAGAGCATCGTTTCCAACTATAAATGATGCAGTAGAAGCTGTTATTAACATATTGCAAGCGGGTATTCCGATTGCGAGAATTGAACTCGTTGATGAACTATCTATGAAACAAGTCAATCATTACAGTGAAACAAGTTACAGAGAAGAACCTACATTGTTTTTAGAGTTTCACGGTAATGAAGCAGGGTTAAAGCAAGATGTTGAGTTTACGAAAGAAATTGTTTTTGATCATAAATGTAAAGAAGTTGCTTTTGAAACGGAAACTGCAGCGAGAAATAAATTATGGGATGCACGGCATAACCTAGCATACGCTTACGTTCATAGCTATCCTGGTAAAAAGCTTATGAGTACAGACGTATGTGTACCAATTTCAGAATTGGCTGGGGCAATTCAACATGCGAAAGATACATTAGATAAGGTTGGGCTTGTTGGTGGTATTCTTGGTCATGTAGGAGACGGGAATTTCCACGTGCTCTTAATGGTTGATCCAAACGATAAAGAAGAAGTGGAAAAAGCAGATGAAATAAATGAAAGTATCGTTTTGTATGCTCTTAAACGAGGGGGAACGTGTACAGGAGAACATGGCGTCGGAGTCGGAAAAAGGAAGTATCAAGAAGAAGAACATGGGGCGGCATTATTCGTAATGGAAAAAATAAAGAGAGCTCTTGACCCGCAAAATATTTTGAATCCGAATAAGGTGTTTCAATTAAAGGATAGGGGCTGATTGGGTGAAAGTACTAGAGGCGATAAGTAATATAGCTGGAAAGTATTTTGCATTTTGGGTTATTTGTATTGCAGCTATTGCATATTTTATTCCTGCTCCATTTCTGGGGTTAACTAGTTACATAACGATTTTACTTGGGGTTGTCATGTTTGGGATGGGATTAACATTGAAGGCTGTTGATTTCAAAATCATAGCTACAAAACCATTACCAGTTATTATCGGTGTATGTGCTCAGTTTATTATTATGCCACTTGTCGCATACGTACTAGCCTACGTTATGAATCTGCCAGCCGAATTAGCAGCTGGATTAGTGTTGCTCGGTTCAGTACCGGGTGGCACCGCATCAAATGTTATGGTTTATTTAGCAAAAGGGAACTTAGCGTTGTCTATTGCAATGACGTCATTATCAACGTTACTAGCACCAATTGCTACACCTCTTATTTTATTATTACTTGCAGGACAATGGATGCCGGTTAATCCTATGTCTATGTTTCTTTCTATCGTACAAGTTATTATCATACCTATTATTTTAGGATTAGTAGTGAAGAAGTTATTCCCTAAAACTGTTACGAAAGGAATGACCGTTATCCCTTTCATATCGGTTGTAGCAATTATCATTATTGTTTCTGCAGTTGTTTCAGCGAATGTAAGTAGTATTACTTCTTCAGGCCTTCTTATCTTTATTGCCGTTATGCTCCATAATGCTTTCGGTTTTTTACTCGGATATATAACAGCATTCATACTTAGACTAGACGAAGGGACAAGAAGAGCTATTTCAATAGAAGTAGGAATGCAAAATTCAGGTTTAGGTGTTGCGCTAGCAACAGCACATTTTGGACCAGCTGCCGCCCTCCCAAGTGTGTTAGCAGCAGTATGGCATAACATTGCAGGACCGATTTTAGCAACCATCTGGTCAAAAAATGCAAAGGATACTTTCAGTGATGAAACTTTATCGGTAAATATAGAAAAATAGGAATGATAAAGAATGCAAAAACGTATTGTACATTTTGAAGGGCTAGTTGTTTTCATAGCTGCGATTTATGCGTATTCATTATATGAATTTAGTTGGATAATATTTTTTCTGTTCCTTTTAGCTCCGGATTTATCAATGTTAGCGTATGGTATAAATAATCATGTTGGGGCTAACATTTATAATTTATTTCACACATATATCATATCGATATTAATTGTTATCATAGGTGCTTATTTTAAGATAGATATAGTTATTATGATTGGTTTAATATGGACCGCACATATTGGAATGGATCGAATGTTTGGATATGGATTGAAATATGAGACGGATTTTAAGGATACTCATATTCAGAGGTTATAGTTGCTTTTGAGGAGAGGGATACTTTGAAACAGAGAATTACTATCGAAGAGTATAACATCAAATGGGAAAGTGAATTTAATAAGTTACAAACTCTCATTAACGATGTAATGGAAGACAGTATTTTATCCATTGAACATGTTGGGAGTACATCTATTAAAGGACTTGCAGCAAAACCAATATTAGATATTGATATCATAATAGAAGATTATGGGTTTTTTCCTAAAGTAGTAACAAAGCTTGAAGCGATAGGATACTATCATCAGGCAGAATGGAGCTACAAAGGGAGAGAGGCGTTTGGCAGAAAGGACGCTTTCGTTCCGTGGGACGGAGAAAGTACAGATTGGATGGAACATCATTTGTATGTGTGTGATAAAGAAAGTGAAGAGCTAAGAAGACATATAGCGTTTCGGGATTATCTTCGTGAACATGAAGGTGTTGCTGTTGAATATGGACGTTTAAAGAAAGAATTAGCAAGAGAATCGAAAAATAGAGCGGGTTATAGTGAAGGTAAGACGGCATGGAATACATGCTGCCTATTCTTTTGAAATAGAACGCTGCCATTATAAAACAAATACAAACTGGCCCTGTTGAATGCTACGATACTTAAATATAATGAGAAATAAAAGATCGGAAAAGAGGGAACTTATGTATATACCAAAATATTTCGCAATACAAGATGAAGAAATGAAGTATGAGATAATGGAACAAAATAGCTTTGCGACATTATTTTCTCAACATAACGGGGAACCATATGCATCGCACTTACCGTTGTTATTAAATAGGGAGACCCTTACTTTACATGGTCACTTCGCACAGCCGAATGAACAGTGGAAAGATATTGGGACTCAGCAAGTACTAGCTATATTTCAAGGACCACATAGTTACATCTCTCCGTCATGGTATGAAACAAACAATGCAGTACCAACATGGAATTACGTTGCAGTGCATGTATATGGTGAATTAGAAATTGTTGAAGATGAACAGGAATTAATAGACTCTCTTCAAGAGTTAGTACATAAGTATGAAGATCCGGAGAGCACCTACTCACTTAATGATGTAGACCCGAATTATATGGGAGGATTAAGTAAGGGGATAGTTGGGTTCAAAGTAAAGATAAATAAAATAGAAGGAAAAGAGAAGTTAAGTCAAAATCATTCTGTAGAGAGACGGAAATTAGTTGTGGAGGAACTTGAGAAAGTTGGTAGTGAGGGGAGTAGGGGGATTGCAGGGTTGATGAAAGATTAACGATTAACGATTATATAAAGGATATGTGCGTTTAATTTATATAAATTAAAAATTCGTGCTAATAATTAGCACGAATTTTTGTTATGCTTGTTTAAGCCCGTATGCTGGAGACCATGTATCGCCTTTATTTAAGGCTACATCTTTGGAATTATGACTAAATCCAAAACTCAAAATTAATGTCAATGCTACTGCCGATAGTGCTAAACCAATTTTTTTCATTATTTTAACGCCCCTTTAGCTAATGATTTTTTACGTGCTTGATTGCTTAAATAAAAATATTTACTTGCTTTGAAGTGATTTTCTTCTGCATAAAACTTATTTGCTATTCTTTCTGTATACTCTTCGATGCATTCCCATAACTCTTCTGTTTCGAAATAAGAAACTCCTGCTAAAACTACTTTTTCTATTTCAATTGTATTTGATTCTTTACAAAGCTCGTCTAAGATTTTAAATCGATATTGATATTCTTTAATTTCTAGTTTGTTACAGACGGATAAACCTCTTTCAATAAATTGAGATGCAGATTCTTTTTCACCTAATTTCAAATATTCATCTGCTTGCAGATAAAGAGCTTTAAAATGATTCGGCATACTTTCAGTAACTTCGGATAGATGACGAATTGCTAAAGAAGAAAGATTTTGATTTGCGTACAGTAAACCAATATTATTTCTTGTACGTAAAAGTAATGATTTTTCGCCTTTCTTTTTAAGAATATCGATAGCGGAGTTAAAACTTTCTTCAGCTTGTTCATATTGTCTTAAATCTAGACAAGATAGCCCGAAAACATTGTCACATGCAGCTAAATTAACTTCATATCCTGAGTGTGTAGAGAAAACTTTTTTAGCTTTTTGTATATAGTTGATTGCTAATAATGGGTTGTATATTTGGTAATAAAAAGAGGCGATACGATAATTGAATTCAGCAAGTTCTAATTCTTCAGGTACATATTTTAAAAGTTTTTCAGCTTTCTCGAAGTGATTTTTAGCTTCATTATAGTCTGCAAGAATGGTGCTATGAATGGCTTTAAAGAAGTGATAATAATAAGCAAGACAATTATTTTCGGGTACTGGATAAATATCAATTTTATTAAAAGCATCTTTAGTAATATTTAAACCATCCGTTAAAACTTCATATCTAAAATTAAAAAGTGAATAATACAATAGTAGATTAGTATCTTTTTCAGAACTAGAGATTTTATCCTCAATATCATTTTTAATCTTTGTTGCTTGAATAGTTTGATGTTTCAATATTACTCTATACCAATCATTAAATAATTTCGTAATTTGTTCATTACCTTGTAGTTGAACGTTCATGAAATCCCCTCGCTTTTTGAATATTCTTATAAAATATAGTATCAAAAATAACAATATTTAGAAATGCGATTTTTATTTCTCAATATTTGTTTAACAAACTTTTCAGTAAGCCGATTGGAATAGTATTAATTTGTTTTGGAGTAAAGAAAAGGTGTCGGGGGAGGGGGCATTTTAAATTTCTAGTTGAGAGGTGAAAATATAAAAAAGGGTGCGTTCACACAATTTATATGAACACACCTTTTTACAGATTAAACAATCAAGTCCCACAAAAAGTACGATAAGGGCGATTCGTAGGCGCAGGTGGAAGGCAGTATTCTTCTTGATCTGTAGAATATGCATAAGGATTTGCTAGAGCTTCAAGAAGTTTTTTCATTACGCTATAGTCGCCATTTGTGACAGCGGCTTCTAGTGCTTCTTCTACGCGATGGTTTCTTGGGATGATTGATGGGTTATTATTTTTCATCATTTCGTAGGCATTTTCTTTCGATTCATCTTGTTTTTCTAATCGAGATTGCCACAGTTTGTACCATTCTTTAAATTCAGGGCTATCGAATAGAGGGGTATTTTCTAACGTATTAAGAGTTAATGAACGGAATGTATTTGTGTAATCCGCTTTAAATTTCTCCATCATTTTTAAAAGTTGCTCAATAAGTGATTGATCTTGTTCTTCGTTGCTAAATAGTCCTAATTTCTTTTTCATTCCAAGGAACCACTGGTTTTCATACTGTACGCTAAATTTTGAAATTTCGTCTTGAGCAATCTTTAATGCTTCTTCTTCATCTTCGTGTAGGATTGGTATTAAGGATTCAGCTAGTCGCGCGAGATCCCATGCGGCCATATATGGTTGATTTCCATATGCGTAGCGACCTTGTGTATCAATGGAGCTAAATACAGTTCCTTGGTCGTAATTGTCCATAAATGCACAAGGGCCGTAATCAATCGTTTCACCGCTAATCGTTATATTGTCAGTGTTCATTACGCCGTGAATAAATCCAACAAGTTGCCATTTTGCGATAAGACTTGCTTGTCTTTTAATGACCTCTTGTAGCAATGCAGTATATCGGTTTTCATGATCTTCAATTTCTGGATAATGCCTTTTTATTGTATAGTCAGCTAGTGATTGAAGATCCTCGATAGAACCGCGAGCTGCAGCATATTGAAATGTGCCGACGCGTATATGGCTGCTTGCTACTCTAGTTAAAATAGCTCCAGGTAACTTTGTTTCACGATATGTTGGTTCGCCTGTTGTGACAACTGCTAAACTGCGGGTAGTTGGAATATCAAGTGCATACATTGCTTCGCTAATAATATATTCACGTAGCATTGGACCGAGTGCAGCACGACCATCACCGCGGCGTGAATACGGAGTAGGACCAGAACCTTTCAGTTGAATGTCAAAACGTTTACCTGAAGGAGTCATTTGTTCACCAATTAAAAGAGCACGACCGTCGCCTAACATATTAAAATGTCCGAATTGATGACCGGCATATGCTTGTGCTAATGGACGAGCTCCTTCTGGGAGTGCATTACCAGCGAAAATAGCGATTTCGGCTTCCTTCTTCAATTCTTCAGGATTAAAGCCAAGAGATATCGCAAGTGAATGGTTTAGCTTAACTAACTCCGGTGAACTTACGGGAGTAGGGGGGATTTCTGTATAAAATGATTGTGGTAAAGTCGTATAACTATGGTCTAAATTCCAACCAGCTTCATTATTTTTAGTCATTTTATCTCCTCCTTGTTTATTTTTTTTATTATGTATTTGTACGTATGTATTCTTTGTAAAATTAGCTAAAAGTATAATATGATATTTCCCCTTGCAATCTATTGTAAGGACTTCACTGCACTATGTCTATTTAACAGTAAATATAAAAACTCCATTTGAAGAAAATGGAGTCTTTATTATTATTTCATTTTTACAATTATTTTTCCTTTTGCTTTTCCGGCCTCTGAATATTCCATTGCTTTTTGCGCATCTTCAAAAGGGAAAACTCGATCGATTACAGGTTTGATTTTTCCGGCTTCAATATAGTTTGCGATAGTACGTAATTGATCTCCGCTTGGCTTCATAAATAAAAATGAATATTGAGCATTATGCTTTTTTTCAAGTGCAGTAAGTTTTTTACTTGCTAATGAAAATAAGAATGTTTTAAAAAATCCAGAACCAAATTCTTTACCGAAACGAGCGTTTGGCATTCCTGAAACGGAAACAATGTTGCCGCCGCTTTTTATAATATTGAATGATTTTTCAAGTGTTGTACCACCAATGGTATCAAATACTGCATCATAATCTTTTAGTATTTCTTCAAATTTTTCTGTTTTGTAATTAATAATTTGATCTGCTCCAAGAGACTTTACTAAATCGGAACCAGCTTCACTAGCAGTTGTTGTAACGGTAGCGCCCATTATTTTTGCTAACTGAATTGCGAAAGTACCAACACCACCAGATCCAGCGTGAATTAAAATCTTTTGATCTTTTTGTAATTGCATAATGTCATGTAATGCTTGATAGGATGTTAAGCCAACAAGTGGAATTGAAGCAGCTTCTTCAAAACTTAAATTTTTCGGTTTTAAAGCTATGTCATCTTCATGAATGGCTATATACTCCGCAAAAGTACCAATCTTATTTTTTCTTGGACGTGCATATATTTCATCGCCGACTTTAAAACGAGTTACTTTTGATCCAACCTTTATGATGACACCAGCAAAGTCATTCCCAAGGATTAGGGGCATTTCATATTTAAGTAACACCTTTACTTTTCCATCGCGTATTTTAAAATCAATTGGGTTAATACTAGCTGCATGAATTTCTGCGAGCACTTCATGCTCATTTATTTCAGGAATAGGTACCTCGGCCATACGCATTGGGACTTTTCCGTACTTATCAATTATCATCGCTTTCATTTCTTATACCTCCAAATTTCAATAAAGTGAAACTTTAATCAGTGGGGGTTCTTCATCTCCCACTGATTATTAGTTGAACCAATCGGACTTTTACGGGCAGTTGATCCCCTATCTAAATTCTTTACTTTCGCTGAATTCTGAGGTGGGGGTCTTACTGCCCGTTAAAGTGGGATAAAAGTTGTGCAATAGCTTTTCGATATCTAATACAAGATTTTTTAATAAACTTAATTTTGTACGTATATCAATATAATAAAAGTTTTTTGTACCTTCTTTTCGCATTAAAATAATACCGGCTTCTCGTAAAATTCTAAGGTGATGTGATACCGCTGGTCGAGAAAGGTGTGTTTGTTTCGTAATTTCACCTACACGTAATCCTGTTTGACATTCCGTTTCCATGAGAACTAACAAAATAGCTTGACGTGTTTCATCGCCAATTGCTAATAATACTTTTTGAGAATCAATAAAATCTTTTTTTATAACATTTAATTGTTCTTGTTTATTCATTTCAATTACTTTACCTCCTGCTAATGAGTCGAAAGGTTTAAGATGATGGACCATTACTTCGATACGGTAATGCTACATGATTGTTGTATGAGCTGCAATATTGGGAAAGAAAATCGAGACGAATGAAATTTTATGAGTTGAAAATGGTAGGAGATAGAAAAGGCTTAATAATACGTTGTTTACAGATGAGGATGGTTAAGTCATTGCACAAAAAATTAAGCGGTCGTAACCCTATATAATTTATAGGGTTACGACCGCTTATCATGTTTTTATTATTTTGAAGTGAGTTGTTTCGTTTTACTCTTTCATACATGCAGAATTCAAGCAGATTATAGATGTATGAAAAAGTAAAAGTAATTTGGGGCGTAATCTATCTATATGATAATTTAAAATGAAATATAAGTCTATATCTTTGTTTTTTTTTTGATTATATTTATGTCACTGAGCTCAGAACAATGACGTGGAGGATAAGTATATGGAATTGAATTATGTACCAGTTTTAATTGTTGGAGGGGGATTATCAGGATTAGCGTCTGCGTTATTCCTTGCAAAACATAATATTGAATACTTGCTTATTGAAAGGCATCCGTCTACTGCCATTCATCCGAAAGCAGGTGGAATCACTTTTCGTACGATGGAGTTATTTCGAGAATTAGGTTTAGAACAAAGAATTAGATCAGCGGGTAAAGCGTTAGAAAATTGCCGCGGAAGAATAGCGGTTCATACAATAGCTGAGGCGAATCAGGAAGAATTCGCACAATTGAGGGTGACTCAGTATGGAAACGATGAAAAATTACTTCGAAAAGTAAAAGAGATTAGTCCATCAAAACAAACTGCTTGTTATCAAATTACTTTAGAAGAGATGATGTTACAAGAAGCGAGAACATTAGGCGGAGAATTATCTTTTTATCATGAATTGGTTTCTTATGAACAAAATGAGCAAGGAGTAATCGCAACGATTCGAAATCGTGAAACAGAAAAAGAAAGTGTCATACATTGTGACTATGTAATTGCAGCAGATGGGGCAAAAAGTAAAATACGTGAGCACTTAGGGATTAGTACCGAGGGTCGTGGAACAATTGGTGGTTATTATATGAATATTTATTTTGAAGCGGATTTAAGTGAATTTATACAAGGAGATGCATTTGGTTTTACTATGGTACTTCATCCTGAAGTTCTTGGTGCGCTTATTCCAGTTGATAACGAAAGAAGATGGATTTACCATGTATCCTACGATCCATTAAAAGGAGAGAGACCAGAAGATTTCACTATAGAACGTTGTAAACAAATTATTCAAACCGCAATTGGAAGCACAAATGTTGAGCCGGAGATAGTAAGTGTTTTACCGTGGAAAGCGGCTGAAAGTACTGCTACAAAATTTCAAGATAATCGCGTTTTGTTAGTTGGTGATTCTGCACATATTATGCCCCCAACAGGAGGGTTTGGTTCCAATACAGGAATACAAGATGCACACAATCTAGCTTGGAAATTAGCAGCTGTTTTAAAAGGAAAGGCAAAAGCAAAATTGTTAGAAACATATCACGAAGAGAGATACCCTGTTGCAAAATTAACGACAGATTATGCGAGTAGTTTACTGTTTCGTGCTGCGAATAGAGAGGAAGGCAGTCTGAATAATATGGACGGTTTAGCTGTGACTGTTGGGTATCATTATAGTTCAGATGCAATAATAGATGAATCAGTCATTCCACATAGAATGGATAGCGTAGAGTTGAACGGGAGACCTGGAACGCGAGCGCCACACTTTTGGGGAATGTATAAAGGGAAAAAAGCTTCTATATTAGACTTATTTGGTAACAATTTTGTATTACTTACTGGAGTAGACAATAGTTCTTGGGCTGAAGCTGTGTATGATGTTTCATCTAAATTAGGGATAAATATTAATGTATATCGAGTAGGGGGAAGCGGAGATTTTATTGCTCAAGAAAATGTTTTTCGTGAATTATATGGGATAGGAAATGAAGGAACTGTATTAATTAGACCAGACGGCTTTATTGGATGGCGTTCGGAAAAAGCAGTGGTAAATCCAGATGTAATACTGGAGAAGGTAATGAGTAATTTATTATGTAGTTTTTAAGTAGCTATGGAAGTATATTGTTTTATATGCTTCACTTTACTGAAAAAATAATATTCACAAATATTAATAGGTTTGGTATGATTAATTTCGACAAGTTAATCGAGGCCGGAGATATTTGAGATAAGCCATAAATTTATTTAAGGATACAGAAGTGTCCTCTAAATAATTTATGGCTTTTTTTATTGATGAAATGTAATCAATAGGAAGTTACATGTGAATAGGGGGGATATGGAAAATAAATAGTATAGTAATAACATAGGGGAATTATATTTGTAAGATTGGAATTTTAATATAAACTTATAAAAATGATGAAAGTATATCTTCTATTTCGTGTAAATCTCATTAACTTGTTGAAATTTGTAACGTAGGAAGGGTTAGAAGGATGAGAAAAATTATTAGCGTTTTAGTTATCTTCTTTATGACGGGAAGTATCTTTGCTGGGGGAGCTGTTCATGCGAAAGCAGAAGGAAAGCATGAGTGGAATAAGAATAAGTTTTTAAATATTGCACATCGCGGAGCAAGTGGACATGCACCTGAGCATACTTTTGCTTCTTATGATTTAGTGAAAAAAATGAAAGCGGATTATTTGGAGTTAGATATTCAATTAACTAAGGACGGCCAGTTGATTGCAATGCATGATACGGCAGTTGATCGCACGACAAATGGTACAGGTGAAGTACGAGATAAAACATTAAGTGAAATAAAGAGTTTAGATGCAGGATCGTGGTTCAATAAAGCGTATCCAGAAAAGGCTAAGCAAGAGTACGTTGGTCAAAAAGTTCCGACTCTTGAAGAAATTTTCCAAAAGTACGGAAGAAGCATGAAGTATTACATTGAAACAAAATCACCAGATGTGTATCCAGGAATGGAAGAGAAATTATTAGCTTTATTAGAAAAATATAATTTAATAGGTCAAAACATGTCTTCTAGCCGTGTGATGATTCAATCATTTAGTAAAGATAGTTTAACAAAGATTCATAGTATGAATGAAAATATTCCGTTAGTTCAACTGCTTTGGTATTATCCAAATGAAAACAATGAGATTGTTGAATGGTCTGCTATTACACATGAACCGAAACATGTAACGAATGAAGATTTTCAAGAAATTAAAAAGTATGCAGTTGGTATTGGACCAAACTTACGTAATGATAACGGAGAATTAATTATTGATGAGTCATATATGAAAAAAGCTAGAAATAATGGACTGCTAATTCATCCTTATACAATTAATGAGAAACCAGATATGAGATTGTTAATAAAATGGGGTGCTACAGGAATGTTTACAAATTATCCTGATCGATTACATAGTGTGTTAAAAGAAAAATAAATAGGAGAAAAGGTATACCGACATTTTGGTATACCTTTTTTTATTATGCTAGATTATAGTAATAGGATACATATTCTTCTAAACCTTCAACCTCATTTTCAGGTGGCTCAATGCCGCCCTTTCTACCGTAGCAAACATTTCTCAAGTATTCTCCAAAAATCATAGAGCGACTTTTTTCATTTTCCATCCAATTATATCTATTAATGATAAACTCACCATCGAAACTTGTATCAAATGTATATGGGATACAAGTAATAGTTTTAGGTAAATGTTTTTTTAATACTCGATATTGCCGACCAGCGCCTAAACTTTTGCAAACAAATAGTAGCTGATTAATCTTTGTAAAATCAAAAATCTTTTTCGCTTCCATTACATTAGCGATAGAATGGAGGGAGTTTTTCTCGAATAGGATAGCATCTTTTGGTACGCCATGTTCAAGTAATTTATTTACAATTACTTCTGCATCTGACAAATCCCCGTAATTCCAGCTCGGATGTTTCATGCCATGTAAACTAGTACCACCTGTAACGATAATTTTATTTCCTAAACCTTGTCGATAAGCTTCTAGAGGAGCTTGCCAATTGCCAGGGTGTGAACCGCCGAAAACGAATATTGCATCACATTTTTGTGGTGTTATTTCTTTTAGAAAAGTGATTTCTGTAATTTGATCGATTTGTTTTTTCGTAAGAGTAGGGACATCAGGATATTTAGGTATTACCATTTGAAAACCTCCTATATAATAAAATGACAAATTCATTATATAGCGATTTTAATAAGTGGAAAAAGGGAAGCTTTTCATTTGAAAGTACCCCTTTTAAGATAACTCTCCAATAAACCAAATCTCTTTTTTATCGATTGTATCTTCATCATAAATGACTTCTTGAAAGTGAAACAGTTGGGCAGTAGGGCGAATTGAAATTCCCCATGTTTCCCAAAAATTAATTTCATTTGAAAGAGGGATCCATGTTTGAAATTCATTATTTCTATTGAAAAAATTTTGAAAGTAGTCATCGTTTTTAAATACGATAATTTGCGATCTCCATAAATTTTCTATAGAAATTATAGTAACAACTCGATATGTATGTGTATCATTCGGTTTTATTTTTATTAAATGATTCACTCGATCTATTAAGGTTTGTATACATAATCGTTTTACTTTTCTAGGTGTTTTATGAGACTCGATAAAAGCTTGAGAAACTGGTAAAGGCATATACCAATATTCATCGTTATAGAAAGTAGATGGGAATATTTTTGTATGTTCCTCAATGCGTTTAATCATAGTGTTTGTTTTTCGTTTCATCCCACGTATTTTCTTTTCATGCATTGTGAGTCATCTCCATAAATTTTTGTAATGCAGCTGAGCGAAATATATCGTTTCTAGTAATGAAAGTAGTAGGAACCTTTTTGAAGCTATTTGGTAAAGGGTTGAATGATACGTCATGTTCATGTCCCTTTAAAATTGATTTCATCATAATCGCTACGCCTATATTTGATTTTACACATGCAAGTATCGCTTCGATTGTTCCGAATTCTAATACTCGTTTAGGCGAGATGTCTTCTTCTTGAAGCCAGTCTTCTAATAAACTTCTATAATAGCACCCGTGACTAAAAGCGAGTAAATTCATATCTTCTATGCCTGTAAGAGAGGATAAAGGTTTTTTACTAATGAGAACCAATTCTTCTTCATGAAATACAGTTGTATGGAGTTTATTATGCTGAGTAGAGCCAGCTATAAACGCTCCGTCTAGTTTTCGCTCTAATACAAGCTTAATTAGTTGTTCAGTCGTATTTGTTTCCAAAATCAATTCGACTTCTGGGTACCTCTCATAGTAGGCCGTTAATATAGAGGGAAGCCTTACCGCAGTTGTAGATTCTGTACACCCAATTTTTAAAGTACCTTTAGGATCAGTTCCATTACTTTGAACCGCTTTTATAGATTGATCCATTAAGTGGATAATTTGTTTGGCGTACGTTAATAAAATCTCACCGTTAGAAGTTAAAGTTACACCTTTTCCGTTTCTGTAAAATAAAGGAACACCTAATTCATTTTCTAGTTGTTTCATACGCATCGTTACGCCTGATTGCACATAGTTCAAATTTTTCGCTGCGTGAGAAATATTATTTTCCTTCGCGACTTCGTAAAATACAGTTAAATCTTTTATGTCCACGTATCATCCCTCCGAAAAGGTATCAATTTTTTTGATGGATTATATGATGAATCTTTATTTTATATGATATCAGAACTTTCATACAATGGAAGGGGGAGGGATTATTATGTTGATTGAAGAAAGGGTGAATAGTACTTATAAATGGGTTATGTTAATTGTTGCGACGATTGCTCAAACAACAGCGACACTTATAACGTATGGTGTCGGGGTTTTCGCTTTATTTTGGAAAGAAGAATATGCACTTACGAATACGGAGAGTGGATTATTAGTAAGTGTTGTAAATGTTGGACCGTTATTTTGTATGCTTTTTGTCGGTCGGCTACTTGATCAATATAATGAAAAAATATTAATTTCTATCAGTTCATTTTTGCTAGGGAGTTCGCTTTTACTAACTAATATAGTAAGTGGATTTAATGGGTTATTATTTGTACTTTTATTAATAGGAATGTTTTATAGTGTTTCCCAGCCAGGAGGAAGTAAAGTGATTTTAAAATGGTTCCGAAAAGAAAATCGTGGGTTAGCGATGGGAATAAGGCAAGCGGGTATACCGATTGGTGGCGCGTTAGCGGGAGTGTTAATCCCGTTTCTTACAGTACAATATAATATGACTTACGCGATCAATAGTATCGCATGCATTTGTATAATGGGAGGAGTATTATTTTTTGTGTTTTATAAAGAGCCATATGTTCAGGAGGAAGCGAGGAAAGGACATAATAACATTTCCTTTTGGATGGAGCTAAAAGTAGTGATATGCAAAAAAGAGTTGTATCCAATTTATATAACGGGTATTTGCATGATTTCATTACAAATGGTGTTAGTTGGACACTTCATGAAATTTTTAGCAGGGGAACAATCGATTACATCTATTGTAGCCGGAACAGTATTTTCGGTTATGTTCTTTTCTGGAATGATTGGTCGTATTGCATTAGCAGCTATTAGTGATGTGTTGTATAAGGGGAATCGGCGTATACCTTTATTTATAGCTGTCTGCGCTTCTATCGGCTTGATTTTATTGTTAGTAATGAATATACATATAATAATGAGTGGAGTCTTGTATAGTGTAAGTGCATTGTTAGGATTCTTTTCAATTGGATGGTTTAGTCTTTTTATAGCCGAAGTTGCTGAATTGGCAAGTGAAGAATCTGTAGGAATAACAGTGAGTGTAGCACTTACATTAAATCAAATTGCTATTATTGTTGCACCTGTTTTATTTGGTTATATTGTGGATGAGAAAGGGTATGCGTATGCGTGGTTATGTATAGTAGTATTGTTAAGTATCTCGGCAGTCAGTTTATATAGAAAAAACAAGAAAATAAAAGAAAGTTAGCAATGTAAATTTTTTATGAAGAAAATATAAAGAAATGCCGAGTGAGCGACATTTCTTTTTTTATTTGTTGTATAATCAAAGTATAAATGAGATTCATTTTCAATGAAGTTCATTGCCTGTAATTTTAGCTATAATGATTTGTTTTTCTTTATCGTTATTTACATGATTTATTTTGTTTGAAAATTTTTAGTATCATTTCCTTTTAAAGTTATAATCTATTTTACTTAATATTAAATTATAACTATATTTTATTGTAGGATAATGAAACGTCATATCATCTAAACGATTGTTTTTATCTGTGTTTTTCATCTTAACAACTCCGTTTCTTATCTTGTGTAACAAATGTTACATAAGATGTTGAAATTATAGTAGGGTGCATCCGATTGTATGGTGGAAATTTTGCGAGAAAGAAATACAATAGAGAGTAGCCGAAAACTGAATATGAGAAAAAGGAATCTAGTTCATTTAGGTGAATAATAGGTAGTATTATAAAAAATTTAAAAATTAATAGATATAGAATAGAATGGATGCGCGTTAAGTGAAACTATATAAAAGAGGGTTCCTATTATGCTAAAGAAATGGTTAATCGTTTTCTTTGTTTTTGCTATTTTTTGTGGGAGTGTCGTTGCACTAATACATGCAAATAAAGGTAAGAAATATGATATAAAGGCATTTTCTAATTTAAATAGTAAGCAAAAGGACGATATGCAAGAAGTTGATGCAACTGAGAAAAAACGCTATGAAGCTGTAGCTGGAAAACTAGATCAATATTTAAAAGATAAAGGATTTAATGGGAGCGTTCTTGTAGCTAGTAAAGATCATGTGATTTTACGAAAAGGTTATGGATATGCGAATGTGAAAGATAAAGTAGTAACAACGCCAAGAACGAAATATCGTATTGGTTCTATTACGAAAACGGTCGTTGCAATATCTATTATGCAGCTAAAAGAAAAAGGGAAATTAAATATTGAAGACAATGTAAATAAGTATATCCCATCGTTTCCAGCAGATAAAAACATTACGTTACGAAATCTATTAACACACACATCTGGCTTGCCAGATCAAGGACAAGGTAGGGTGGATGCAGGGTCACGTTTAAAGTTAGTAACGTGGATTGGAGCGCTAAAATTGCAATTTCCTGCAGGGACAGGCTGGAAATATACAGACTATAATTATATGGTGCTTGCATATATTGTAGAAAAAATTACGAATAAACCGCTCGCTGAATACGTGAAAGAAAATATTTTTACTTCTGCTGGCATGTATGAATCTGGAATGGGGGCGACTCTCCCAGAAGATATTTTTTTAGCAGAAGGTTATACGAGAAAAGATAATGAATTAATAGCTGCCCCCCGCTTAAAAATGAACTGGTTGTATGGGTGTGGTGAAATGTATACAACTGTTGAAGATATGAAAAGATTAGATGAGGCAATAATGGATGGAAAGCTGTTATCTAAACAAAGTGTATTAGATATGTTTACTGCATCACCTGCAAGAAGATATGGATTTAGTTTCTATACGTATCCAGATTATTATCATAACCACGGCGTATTAGCGGGTTGGAATACTTTTAATAATTTTAACTGGGATAAAAAAACGTTTGTCATATTATTCTCTAACGTCCAAAATGGTATGAATGATACATTTAATCAAGAGTTTAGGAAAATGGCGAGTGATTTAATAGAAGGAAAATAATAATTTAAAAATCGGTATTGATATGTAATTATCAATACCGATTTTTTTGTTTGGGGATGTTCAGTTTACTGAAGAAGTAATGATGAAAGGGTGATATTAGAATAATTTTGTATAGGAAGTTAAATGATATGGATGTTAAATATAGGAAAGTTACTGTGTGAATTTTATCTATTCGTAATGAATTTATGCGGAAGATTAATTGGTAAATTTTACATCGATAAAAAAGCTTGAGCTTAACACTATGTGAAGCTTTACATTATTGGAGACAAGAACAGGAGGTTTACAAAATGAAAAAAATAGTAAAGTTTTGCTTAATGGCTACATTATCTACAACGATTATTAGTGGATGCTCTTTTGAGGGGAACAATGAAAATGCTAAAGGGAAAGGGAATGAAAAAGTAGAGGTACAGAAAACCGTCGGGAAATATACGATGCCAGATGAAAAAGATAAACATGAAGGTACATGGCTACAATGGCCTCATGAATACACATATGGTGAAGAGTATAAGCAGGAAGTTGAACCGATTTGGGTTAAGATGGCAAGTGCTTTAACTGAGGGAGAAAAAGTCCATATTGTTGCATACGATGAGGAGGAGAAAGAGCGAATCAATAAACTTTTAATAGATATAGGACTGAATATGGATAAAATTGATTTCTTTATCGCTCCTACTGATGATGTATGGGCACGAGATAGTGGACCGATTTTTGTTTATGACAATAATAAAAATTTAAAAATATTAGATCCAGCATTTAATGGGTGGGGAAAGAAAACGCCGTACAAAAATGATGCTCGTATACGTGAAAATGTGAGTAAACAAGCAGGGATTGAAAGAATTGATTGGGGGAAATTTGTCCTTGAAGGAGGCGCAATTGAATTAGATAGCAATGGGACTGCTTTATTAACTCGAAGTGCGGTAACGAATAAAAATAGAAATCCTGATTTATCAGAAAAGGAAATTGAAAAATATATAAGTGACCTTGGGGTATCAAACTTTATTTGGTTAGATGGAGTGCCGAATTTAGATATTACGGACTTTCATATTGATGGATTTGCTAAATTCCATAATAAATCTACCATTGTAACGATGAAAGAAGATGACCTAGCCGAATGGGGTTTATCAAATAAAGATATGGATACATTATTAGATGCAAAAAATGCTGCAGGAAAGAAATATAAGTATGAATACTTACCGCTTAGTAAAGAAAAAGTTGTATTAGAAAATGGAAAAACTCTCGATTATAAAGGGTCATATATCAATTATTATATTGGGAATACAGTGGTATTGGTGCCAAATTATAATGATCCAAATGATAAAATCGCAAACGATACGATTCAAAAATTATACCCAGATCGTAAAGTAGTTGGTATTGATGTGAGAGAGCTTTATAAAAATGGCGGTATGATTCATTGTGTTACACAGCAACAGCCAATTGCATTGAAGTAATGGATTGAAATTACGTTGTGCTGCTATATAGACAAAATAGGTGAAAGATTATCTTTGCCTATTTTGTCATTCCTTATTATTTATAACAATAAAAAATATAAATGCAATGATAAATGAATTATAGTGTGTATTCAATTTTCGATTTATATGGAAAAGGAGAAAGGTTTCTGTGTTAAAGAATTTTAAAATAGTATTTTTATTTTTCCCTATCGTTCTACAGTACATTTTAAATGTAGCTTTGATTTGTTTAGGGATTGTATTAAGTGTGTTTCTAATGAAAGAAGTCATTCAATTTATACAAGAGCTGAAAATAAATGGTGAAGAATCTAGTTATCATTTGATTGATAGTATCGTCGTATTCTTTTTATATTTTGAATTTATTGTAATGATTATAAAGTATTTTCAAATGAATTTTCATTTCCCGTTACGATATTTTATTTATATAGGTATAACAGCTATCGTTCGTCTTATTATTATTGATCACGATAGTCCGATAGATTCATTGTTATACGCCTGTGCGATTCTTGTACTAATTAGTGCCTTATTCATTGCAAATTCTAAAATAATGCGTCGTGATTTAGAAGAGTGAATGTTTGTTATTTGAATTTAAAAAGAGTTATATCTTTTGACGAAAAAAGGAGTAACGGTATTGAAAGAAATAATTTTAACGAGTTTCGTCATGATAGGATTTATGATTCTATTATTTAATTGTATACTCTCATGATTTTAAAGAATAAAAAGTTAATAAGAGAAGAGGTTTTTGTAAATATGGTGCATTACAATAATCAAAATAGTTTACATCAAATATTTACATTAAAGGGAACAGTAATAAGAGATATTTTCCCGCAAATTTTATTATATATATGTGTATCAACGGTAGTAACTGTAATTCATTATTATTATGCAACAATAAAAATGAATCAAACCCCTTGGATAATTGTTGGAGGTTCCTTAGGTTTACTATTAGTTTTTCGTACTAACACTGCCTATGATAGATATTGGGAAGGTAGAAAGTTGTTTGGCACAATTGGTGCTTGTAGTAGAAATTTAGCAGTTAGTTTTTTATGTTATTGGGATTCCGAGGGGAAAAAGGTGGATCAGGAACAACTGAAATTTTTACATTTATTAATTGCTTTTCCGAAGATAGCGAAAGGACATTTGAGAGACGAAAAAGATTTATCTGAAATAAAAGAATTATTAAATGTTTGTTCTGAGAAGGAGAAGGAAATGTTGGAGCAGTCTATGCATTTACCGATTAGTATCGTTCTTATGTTAAAAACTATATTATCAAAAGGTTTGAAAACGGGTCAAATTCATCCCAATGCAATAATTAATATGGAAACGGATTTGAATAATATGCTTACGGCTGTGGGGGGATGTGATCGTATCAAAACGACACCTATTCCTTTTGCCTATTTTGCGCATATAAAAATCTTATTGCTCATATTTTGCGGGACTTTACCGATTGGTCTTGTTGATAGTCTTGGCTGGGTTACAGTGCTTGCAACTATGTTTATCAGTTTTGCGTTTATTGGTATTGAAGCGATAGGAGTTGAAATTGAAGATCCTTTTGGTCAAGATCCAAATGACCTTCCGTTAGAAGGGATTTGTATAGGCGTAGAAACGAATTTATTGAATTTATACAATCAAAACGGTCTGTTAGAAGTCATGGATATGAATCAGGTTGAAAAATCATGTAATCGTTAATTGTGTACAACTATTAATTTTAGAATGTTGTTATAAAAAATTTTTTAAAATCGTGTCACGAGTCAAATTACAGCTCAACGACGGTTTTATATTTTTTATATAAATATATAATATTATCATCCATTCAAGAAATGTTGAGGAAGAGCTGGCTACTTCATTATTATAAAAAAGCGAGGGAAAGAAAATGGAACAAAAACAAAAAGGAATTATTTTTACTGCGATACCAGATGAATCAAATGAATATTATGAACCGTTTTATGAAGAACTTATTTATTTTAATGAAAATTTAAATGAAAAAAAGGGAGCTACAGATCAATTTATTTCTTTATCTGTTGAAGAACAAGACTTTCATACAAGCTTTTTTGAGTATGATGATATTTGGCTAAGAGATGTAGCGCCAGTTGTAACGAATCATCTTGTTAAATTTAAATATCGACCAAATTATTTGCCAGATGATCAAGGGCGGTATTTAGATCAACAGTTTAGCAAATGGTTGAAAAAGAATGACTTTGAATATGTGAAATCCCCATTAATATTAGATGGTGGTAATCTGATTTGGAATAAAAAAGATACCGTTATATTAACAGAACGCATATTTGATGATAATGATGATTGGACAGAAGAGGAAATTATTGAGCAATTAGAGTGGGATTTAGATGTGAGCCGAGTTATAATTATTCCTGCTGAAGAGGGAGATGTACTGGCACACGCGGATGGAATGGTTAAATTTATTGGTGAGCATACGATGTTTATTAGTGATTTTTTAGGGGATGATGAATTTAGATATCATGTTCAAGAGATAATTCAAGAGCAAATGCCAGAAGCTGAATTTATCGTTGTTCCTTCCTCATATACAGAGAAAGGGCAATATGATCAAGAAATAGCATCGGCAAAAGGATTATATATAAATATGTTAGAAACATGTGATGCTCTTTACGTCCCTAAGTTTGGGCTAGCTAAAGATAAAGAAGTTTTACGATATATTCAACAACATACAGAGAAACAAGTTATTCAAATTCATGTAGGAGAAATCTCGACTATGGGAGGCGCAATGAATTGTTTAACGTGGTATTGTCCGAGTCATTTGTTACCTTCAAAAATGAAAAGATTAAACAATCAGAATGAAGGTTCTTCAATTAGAAAGTTTTTAGATTGGTTTTAATAATAAAGTTTACAAAAGAAAATGTATTCAAGGGGTATGTATATGTATACGATTACTGAATTTTCTCGGATTTGTAAAATGAGTACACGGATGCTAAGGCATTATGATAAAGAGGAAATATTGAAACCGGCATATGTGAATCCAGTAAATGGTTATAGATTTTATGAGCAAGGGCAGTTAGAAATTGCATTGAAAATAAAAAAGTTAAGGGAGTATAAGTTCCCTCT
This sequence comes from Bacillus cereus group sp. Bc031, assembly GCF_027716265.1. Lineage (NCBI taxonomy): Bacteria > Bacillati > Bacillota > Bacilli > Caryophanales > Bacillaceae > Bacillus > Bacillus cereus group sp. Bc031. Next base: position 10,301 of record NZ_JAQFUL010000009.1, on the reverse strand, counting down.
TCCGAAAATAAAAATCATTCTCCAGTCATCAGATCACGACTCGTTTGTGAAACATATGCAAGCACAAATTATAGAGTTGTCTCATGAAGTAAAACAAAATTTACAGGTTATTTCAGAAATGAATGAAATGGTAAATGTGAATAATGGCCTGAATATCGCTCGCCATAGAAATTACGATATATTAGTGGGAATGAGAAATGAAATAACAGTAATTGTTCAAAGACTGCAAATAAATATAGATGATATGGATGATTATTTTTATGACTTATATGAAAAAGTACAAAAGAATAACTTTCAAATAGTCGGTTCGCCCTCTACAGTCTTTTATGATGAAGAGTATATCCCAAATCAGAGCGATATTGAATTAAGAATTCCGGTTGTGCATGAGAATGATGTAGTACAAGAATATGAAATAAAAAAATTAAATCCGCATCAAATTGTTACTACTATGCATTATGGAAGTTACGACTATATAGGTTACGCTTATATAGCGTTAGAGCAATGGATTGAAAGAAATGGTTATGTAATAGAGGATTCACCATATGAGGTTTACATCAAGGGGTCTGAATGTGATTGTTTAGTGGAGGAGTATGTGACACAAATTTGTTTTTTAGTGATGAAAATAGACTGAAGATAAGGATTGACATTAACATTATGTCAATCCTTATTCTATTTATGTAAGTAATTTATCATAATAAAAAGGAGAAAGAATATGAAAAGAACAATCATGATGATTTGTCTGATTCTAAGTATGACATGGGTATCAGCGTGTACTCCTGGAGCAGGAGAAGGTGAGAATGGTAGTTTTGTTTTACCTAAGGAGTTACCTAAAAATGTAGTGTTTAAAAATGGGACAATCTATACTTCAAATGGCAAACAAGACATTGTAGAGGCTGTAGCCGTTAAAGAAGGAAAAATTACATTTGTTGGTTCAAACAAAGATGTAGAAAGATTTATAAATGAAGATACGACAGTGGTGGATTTACAAGGACGTTTTATTCTTCCTGGTTTTGTGGACAACCATAATCATATTTTTGAAGCGAAATCACCAGCAGCAGGGAATTGTAGTGTCTCACCAGATGCTTCGCTGCAAAAACAACGCTCGTATTTAAAGGATTGTAAAAAAGATGTGAAAGATGGCGAATGGGTAAGTGGAACAGGATTTAGTTTGGAAGAGCTATTAAAAGATATGGACGAAAAAGTAGAACAACAAACGCCATTACAAGTTCTTGATGAGTTATTTCCTAATAATCCAGTATTAATTATGGAAAGAACCTCTCATTCTGTATGGGTTAACTCAAAAGCACTCGAGTTAGCTGGGATAAATAAAGATACGAAAGATCCGCAGGGTGGAAGAATCATTCGGGATCCAGAGACAAGAGAAGCTTTTGGTATTCTTTATGATACAGCTGGAGATATTGTGATGGAAAAAGCATGGAATTCTCAACCAAAACTTTTTGAAAAGAATTACGACGGTTTGTTAGACGGTTTAGATGAAGTTGCGAAGAATGGTATAACTACAGTTGGTGATGGTCGTCTGTATTGGAAACGAGGCTGGTTAGATGTTTGGAATAAAGTAAATGATGAAAAAAGGTTAACAACGCGAGTAGTACTTCGTCCATGGGTATATCCGAATTTAAATGAAGCAGAACAAATGGAGTATTTCAAAAAAATTAAGCGTGATGATGTATCATCTCGAATGCTTATTAATCAAGTGAAAATGTATAGTGATGGAATTAGCATTAACAGTACAGCTAAAACTCTAGAAAAATATAAATTTGAGTGGTTTAAAGGAACCCCGTATGGCTTGAACTATATTCCAGAAGAAAAGATGAAATGGTGGTTAACTGAGCTTAACAAAATTGGTTACGGTGCACTCATTCACACAATTGGAGATGGCGGAGTAAGAGAGAGTTTAAATGCGATTGAAGCGGCGAAAAAAGAAGGTGCAAAACAGCCATATACGCTTACGCACGTGGAAATGGTAGAAGATAGTGATATAAATCGTTTTGCTAAATTAGGTATTAGCGCTGATTTCCAAGTAGGGCATGATTTTGCAGAAGATCCTAAACAAAGCTGGGCAAGTACGTATTTTACAGATCAGCAAATGAAACGAATTATGCCGTTAGGACGAATTTGGAAAACTGGTGCGAATGTATCACTTAGTAGTGATTGGGATGTAAACGAACTGAATCCACTTGTGACGATTTCGAATGCATTAAGCATTGATGACAAGGGCTTGTCTGATGTATACGCAGCTATTGATGCCTATACAATTAAGCCAGCTAAAGCATTAGGCCTTGATAACATCACGGGTTCGATTGAAGTAGGGAAATCGGCTGATATGGTATTACTAGATGACGATATTACTAAAATGAGTGTCGATAAGATTCCGAATGCGAAAGTTTTGGTGACGGTTTTACAAGGAGAAATAGTGTATCACAAGGAGAAGTGAAGAATCACCTTATAAAGTTTTTAAAAGTAAATGAATATATTCCTGTTGACCTTAACACGATGTCAAAGTTTAGACTGAACTTACATTGGAAGAAGGGGTGAACATGTATGAAAAAAAGTTTATTTTATATGCCTGCTGAGTGGGAGGAACATGAGGGGACATGGCTCCAATGGCCTCATGATAGAACTCATAGAGGTGAAGGATACAGAGCTAAGTTAGATGATATTTGGGTAACGATGGTAAAGGAGCTTCATTACGGAGAAACTGTGCATATTGTTGTATATGATGAGAAAGAAAAAGTACATGTCCAATCGAAGTTAACGGAAGCGAAAGTGGATATGGATAAAATTGATTTTTTAATTGAAGAAACGGATGATGTGTGGATACGAGATAATGGACCGATCTTTGTAAAGGATAAGAAAGGCAATCTCTGCTTAACACACTGGATATTTAATGGCTGGGGGGAGAAATATCCGTATAAAAAGGATGCTGTTATTCCGGCGAAAATAAGTGAAATGTATAGCATTCCAAAAGTTAAATCTAGTGTTTGTCTAGAGGGCGGGGGAATAGAGATAAACGGAAATGGAACTTTAATGGCGGCAAAAACTTCTATTATAAATGAAAACCGAAATCCTACACTAAGTCAGGAAGAGATTGAAATAGAGTTAACGAAGTATTTGGGGGTAACGAATTTTATATGGATAACTGGCATTCGCGGTGAGGATAATTATGATGAAGATACGGATTACCATATTGATGGCGTAGCACGTTTTGTAAATGAAAATACAATTCTTTATGAATATGATCCTTTCGGAGAAGGGGAGCCCTACCTTTTAGATGCGTACGAAAAGCATTATCAAGAATTACGACAGGCAAGAAATTTAGATGGAAAGCCATTTCAGCTCATACCAGTACCAGTGACAAGAAAAGTGGTAAAAGAAGCAGAATGTAAGGGTTCATATTTGAATTTTTATATCGGAAATGAAGTCGTATTAGTTCCTATATACGGTGATGAACATGACAAGTTAGGGCTCCAAATCATTGAAGGACAGTTTCCTGGAAGAAGAATTATCGGCATTTATATAAATGAGCTATTTGCGTATGGTGGCATGATTCATTGCGTAACGCAGCAACATTTAGTATAAAGTAACCGAAATGAAAAAAGCATGCAGAGTATATACTCTGCATGCTTTTTATAATGCTGAAAATTCTTCAACAAGTTCACTAAAACGATGTAATGCACTTTCAATAGGTTCTGGCGTAGTTAAATCAACACCAGCTTTTTTCAATAAGTTTAATGGGTAGTCGGAACTTCCGCCTTTAAGGAATTCAATATAATGTTTTTGAGCATTTGGATCGCCGCTCAATAACTTATCGGCAATTTGGATTGCAGAAGCGAATCCAGTTGCATATTTGTACACGTAAAATGGACGATAGAAATGCGGTATTCTAGCCCATCCGTATTTTACTTCTTCGTCAAATACGAGGGAGTCGCCATTATATTCTCTAAACAAGTTTTCGTAAACCTCGCTAAAGGTTTGGGCATTTAATGGTTTACCTTGCTGTGCCATTTCATGCGTGATTTTTTCAAATTCAGCGAACATGATTTGTGTAAAGAAAGTGCCTTTAAATTTCTCAATGAAATGGTTTACTAAATGGTTACGTACGTTTGCATCTTTTGCTTCTTTTAATAAATGATGAATTAATAGCACTTCATTTACTGTAGAAGCGACTTCTGCGACGAAAATAGTATAGTGTGCAGAAATTCTTGGTTGATATCCGTGTGAGTAGTGCGTATGCATGCCATGCCCACATTCGTGAGTAAGGGTGAAAAGGCTATTTAAATCATCGTGATGATTTAAAAGAATGAATGGATGAACGCCGTATACACCAAAGTTATAAGCACCGGAACGTTTTCCTGGCGTTTCTCTTACGTCAATATAACGTTTATCTTTAAAGCTTTTTAATGTTTCAATATATTCTTCACCTAAAGGAGCTAGTGATTCAATCATGATGTCAAACGCGTTATCATATGGAATATCTTGTTTTACACCTTGTACTAAATCGACACTTAAGTCATATTGTCTTAGTTCATCGACATTTAATTTCTCTTTTCGAAGTTCATTATATGTATGTAAAGATTGTATGTTTTTTTTGTTGTTTCAATTAAATTTTCATATACTTCTTTCGGAACCATGTCGCCAAATAATGATTTCTCTAACGCTGATGGATATTTTCTTAGCTTAGAAACAGTAACATTATTTTTAATAGCTGCAGATAAAGTAGAAGCGATAGAATTCTTTAATTGAACGTATGGTTTGTAATAAGCTTTATAGGCTTCTTTACGTTTTTCGCGTTTCTCATCTTCTATTAACTTTGCATACATTCCTCGTGTTAAAGTAACTTTTTCTCCATCATTAGTAGTCACTTCACCAAATAGTATATCTGCATTATTTAGCATGCCATATGTATGTTGCGGAGAGGAAAGTGCTTCGCCCATTTGTGATAAAATCTCTTCTTGGTCCTTATTCAATACGTGTTTTTTATAACGGTATAATTCAAATAAATCTTCTTTATAATATTGTAAGCCTTCAGCTTCTTCTATGTAAGTGTGTAATGTGTTTTCATCTACGCTAAGTAAGAATGGGGAAAAGAAAGATTTAGCCGCACTTACTTTCACGTGTAATTGTGATACTTTATCGACAAGAGATTGGGCGTCAGTATCGCGTGTATCAAGATCAGATTGTAATCGTGCATAAGCGAACATTAAAGATATTATGCTAGAAATTTCTTCACTCTTTGTTAAATAGGCTAATAAACTATTGCCATCGTGAATATTTCCATTAAACTCGTGTAGTTCTTTCGTTAATACTTCAATTTTATGAAAATCACTTTCCCAATCTTCAATGGTATCGTAAATATCCGTTAAATCCCATTTTTCTTTATCATCTACTTGTAGTCGATCTTTAAGTTCTGTCATAATCATTTCCTTTCTAAATATGTAGTTATATTTCTATATAACTATGAAATACAACAAATTGCAAAAAATCCCTGCTGAAAATTAAAAAGCCTTGCTAAAAGGCAAGGCTAAACAAATTATAATGTAATTCCGAATTTTGAATGTAAAAGGTTTTTATATTGCCCATCTGTAACTTTCTCTTTCGTTTTTTTACCGTTTTTCGCTATTGTGAGACTATCCTTCGTTAAAGAGGCATGCCCATCTTCAGTTAGTTTTACAATAAGAGGTACTTTGTTAAATGGTGAACACTCATGTTCAACGATAATTTTTTGTGCTGCATTTGCTTTTTCTTCATCCACTTCTTCTATATAAAATGCATAGCCTAACGTCCAATCATCAGTAGAAGATTGATCCAAAAATTCATTGTTTTTACGCATCTCTAACATGTAGTTTCCTTTTTCGGTCATTTCTTTACAAATACGATAATCTCCTGTAACGGAGTGAATGACTTCACCTGAGAAAGGAACAGGTGCAAGAGGTAAGTATGATCCGAATCCTACTTCAATTAAGTAAAGTTCATTATGATGTGTTAAAACGGTTGCGATATGGCCAGAATCAACAGCCCATATGGAGTTTGCAGCGTTATAAACTGTTCCTGAAACGAGATGAACATCAAATCCAGCGTCTTTAAGGAAGTGATACATAGTAGGATTGAGTTCATAACAAAGACCACCACGATTGTTTACTAAAATTTTTTCTTTTAGATTTTCTTTTGATATTTCCTTAAAATTCTTTTCGAGAACATTTAAGTTTTCAAATGGGACAGTTTGTGCCATCGCGTACATAATGTTAGGTAAATCTTCAAATGAAACTTTGTCTTTTTCTTCTATATGTAATCGTGCGAAAAATTGTTTTTGAAAGTCTGTCATAGAAACCCCTCCGTTAAACGATTTATATATATTGTATCTAATATCGCAAGAGGAAACATCTGCATATGTGCGTACGACTAAAGTATGACACCTTTACTTCTTGCTATACATATAGTATGATGATTTCAGTAAATTAGATTTCAATGACCATAATATAAAATAATGAGAGGTGCTTTTTGTGAGTGCGGTAGGTACTAAATAGGAAAAATTGAATGAAATAAATCAGATAAGAACAGGGGATTTTTATGTATACCATACCCCTAATTTTGTCATGGATTTATTTCGATACCTATGAAGATACCTACAATACTTTATAAAGCGTGTAATAAGGGGATTGCCATCCGTTTTTTTATGGTTTATTTCCCCATATGTTATTACTCATGCCTTGTAAATGTAAAAGCTGCGGTATCCCCGCAGCTTTTTTGTGTATATTTTTAATGTTTAAAAATGGTAACTGAATAATGTAGAACTCATTGGAATCTAATGAGTAGGTATCTTCATTTATGATAGAAATCAATCATAGTGAGGAGAAACAAAATGAATACGATGACTTTTGAAAAGTTACAGTATAACGAATTAAAGGATATAGTGAAATCTTATTGTGTAAGTGGATTAGGTAAGGAATTATTAAATAAATTAGAACCAAGTACGAGTATTAAAGTAGTGAGAAATCGTTTGAATGAAACAACTGAAGCGCGAGCTATATTAGATGCAGAAGGGCATGTTCCTTTCTTTGGGATTTCAAATATTGCTAGTACAATTCAAAAATTAGAAAAAGGGTTGATTTTAGATCCAGAAGAATTAGTAAGTGTTTCAGACTTTTTACGTGGATGTAGAAAGATTAAAAAGTTTATGTTAGATAAAGAATTTTTTGCGCCAGTATTAGCTTCTTATGCAAATTCAATGACTGAATATAAAAGTATTGAAGAGGAAATTAACTTTTCAATTAAAGGAAATAGTATTGATTCTGCCGCTAGTAAAGAGTTAAAACGAATTCGAAATAACATTGATTCAGTAGATGGGAAAATAAAAGAACGTTTAACGAAGTTTTTAAATAATAGTGCAAATAAGAAGTATATTCAGGAGTTCTTCATTAGTAAGAAGGATGATAGGTATACAATTCCAATTAAATCTTCTTATAAAAATCAAGTTGCGGGAAGTGTAGTTGAAGCCTCGGCAAAAGGCTCTACTGTATTTATAGAACCGCATACGGTTACAAAGTTAAATGTGGAACTCGCAAGTTTGAAAGCAGAAGAAGCGATGGAAGAGTATCAAATTTTAGCAACTTTATCAGGAATGGTAGCAGAAAACATTTATCATATAAAAATTAATATGGAATTAATTAGTCAATACGATATGGTATTTGCGAAAGCGAAGTTTAGTAAATCAATCGATGGAATAGAGCCGAAGTTAAATGATCATGGCTACATTCATTTAGTAAATTGTAAGCATCCGCTTTTAAGTGGGAACGTAGTACCGTTACACTTTGAAATCGGTCAAAACTACCGAAGTTTAATTATTACAGGACCGAATGCGGGCGGGAAGACAATTGTATTAAAAACAATTGGACTACTAACATTAGCGACAATGTCAGGCCTTCATATTGCTGGAGATAAAGAAACGGAAATTGCTATTTTTGACAATGTATTTGTAGATATTGGTGATAATCAAAGTATCGAAAATGCACTCAGTACATTTTCATCACATATGAAAAATTTATCTGAGATTATGAGGGTGTCAAATAATAATACGCTTCTATTGTTTGATGAAATAGGAAGCGGAACCGAGCCGAATGAAGGGGCAGCACTTGCAATTTCTATTTTAGAGGAGTTTTATCTTGCGGGATGTATTACAGTTGCGAGTACACATTACGGTGAAATTAAGCGATTCTCAGAAATGCACGATGATTTTATGAACGCAGCAATGCAATTTAATAGTGAAACGTTAGAACCACTTTATAAATTAGTGATCGGTAAATCAGGTGAAAGTAATGCACTTTCGATTGCAAATAAAATGAACGTAAGAGAACATGTACTGAAAAGAGCGAAAGAGTACATGGGAAATAAAGAATACGCTTTAGAAAAAGTGAATGAAAGTAAAATTAGAAAACCGAAATTTGTGCAAGAAAAAAGAGAAAATAATTATGAGTACAAAATTGGGGATCGCGTAAATTTATTGGATTATGATGATTTTGGTATTATCTATAAGGAAATAGATAATTTCTATAACGTCGTTGTCTATTATAACGGTGAATTTGTTGAAGTAAATGTAAAACGTATTACATTAGAAGTAGCAGCAAAGGAATTATACCCAGAGGGATACGATTTAAATATACTATTTGTCGATTATAAAGAAAGAAAAATGCAGCATGATATTGAGCGTGGGTCGAAAAAAGCGCTTCGTAAAATCCAAAAAGAAATAAGAAAGAATAGAGGATAAGTTAAAATGGTAAAGATTAGACAAGAGCAACAAAATGAGTATAGAAAAACAGAAGAAGTTGTACAGCAAGCATTTTTACATGAAGAATTTAGCGATAAAACAGAACATGAACTTGTAAAGCGTATTAGAGAATGTGACGCGTTTGTTCCTGAGTTATCTATCGTTGCGGTAGACGAGGAAATAGTCGGGCATATTATGTTATCGAAAATTAAGATAGAAAAGGATGGAGCTTCTGTAGATTCATTAGCGCTTGCCCCAGTTTCAGTTGCTACGGGCCATCAGAAAAAAGGCATTGGCGGGAAACTTATTGTAGCTGCGCTAGAAAAAGCGAAAGAACTCGGATACGGATCAGTTGTAGTATTAGGACATCCAGAGTACTATCCGAAATTTGGTTTTAAGAAAGCAAGTGAGTGGAATATAAAAGCACCATTTGAAGTGCCAGATGAAGTGTTTATGGCGATGGAATTAAGAGAAAATGCTCTTGAAGGTGTAAAAGGAATTGTGCAATATTCGAGTGCTTTTGCTGAGTAGGAGTATCGGTTAAGAAATGTAATCATAAAAGATGCTATCTTTTTGTATGGATATACAGAAAGGTAGCGTTTTTTATTAAGCGAAGCTACTTACATATATTTTGCTCAATGAATAATTAAGGTGGTAAAATTGATATAGAAATGTAAAGGGAGAGAATTGAATGAAGAATCGAGAAACAAATAGCAATGAGAATGTAGTTACGTTATATGTTACAAGACACGGTAAAACAATATTAAATACAAACCATCGCGCGCAAGGTTGGGCAGACTCTCCGTTAGTAGAAAAAGGTGTAGAAGTTGCCTCTAATTTAGGAACGGGATTAAAAGATATTCATTTTACAAGTGCGTATAGTAGTGATAGCGGCCGCGCGATTGAAACTGCTAATTTAGTATTAAAATATAGTGAGCAATCAAAATTGAAACTTGAGCAAAGGAAAAATTTAAGAGAATTAAATTTCGGTATTTTTGAGGGTGAAAAGCTTGAAAATATGTGGGATGTGGTTGGAAAAGCTGCGGGCGTTGCATCACCAGAAGAACTCATGAAGTTTTCTATTCAAGAAGTTATTGATCTTATTAGAGCAGCAGATCCTACGAAACAGGCGGAAGATTGGGAATTATTTTCTACTCGTATAAAAGCAGAGATAGATAAAATTAGTGAAGAAGCAGCTAAAGATGGCGGCGGTAACGTTTTAGTTGTCGTTCATGGGCTGTTGATTACTACCTTAATAGAGATGTTAGATAGTAATAAAACAAAACTTGGAGTGGAAAATGCTAGTGTGACGAAGATTTTATATCAAGATGGAACATATACAGTCGAGTCAGTTGGAGATATGAGTTATGTTGCAAAAGGGAAAGAAAGTGTGGAAATATAAAAATATCTCAAATAGAGATAAGAAAAGGAAGGTAGAGAAATAATCCGTACCCTTTGTAAAGGACATTTTAAAAAAAGTTAGGCGGCATCAAGAAGATGATTTCTGTATTCAACAGGG